>JBAVNY010000030.1:0-2372 GCA_049691535.1 Candidatus Acidiferrum sp. | reverse complement strand
GGTTTTAAAATCTCCGCCACCGACCTTGAGGAGGTCCTGCAGAACACTCCCGCACTGAAAAAGAACTTACTGCGCTTTTCGCAAGTGCTGGCGATGCAGGCGACACAAATCGCCGCGTGCAATCGCGTGCATGAAGTGGATAAGCGCTTGGCGCGCTGGCTGTTAATGAGTCAAGACCGCGTGGGCGGCAACAGGGTCTCTCTGACTCAAGAAACGCTGGCGAACATGCTGGGCACGCGCCGAGCCAGCGTGACGGTAGCGGCGGGCGCGCTGCAAAAGATGGGATTGATCACCTACCGGCGCGGAGACGTGAAGATTGATAACCGGCAAGGATTAGAGGAAGCTTCCTGCGAGTGTTACGAAACCATGAAGCGGCAAGCCGAGAAATGGAAGAGAGAGGGCGCTTCTTAGGTTGTTGGGAAGCAAGTCAGCAGATGTGCGTAGCTGGACGGCGCACCGGTTTCCGCAAGTCCCCAAAAACTGACAAAAAAGCGATTTTGTACGATTCCGTACATTAATGCGGGTATTGTGCGCCGCTCCAGACGCGCTATTCTGCCGGCCTGATACCTTCCGTCCGCCCGTCCATCTCCGTCACTTCCGGATCGGCAACCTACTCAAGGCGTCTGGGGAGTTCTTATGCCGGCGCAGATTCTAATAGTTGACGATAGTGTCCACCTGCGTAGTTCCATACGTTCTTGCATCGAGCGCAACACGGAATGGGAAGTGTGTGGCGAGGCAGAAAATGGCCTGATTGCCATTGAAAAAGTGAGAGAGTTGAATCCCGACCTGGTGATATTGGACTTTGCCATGCCAATCATGAATGGGCTTGATGCAGCGCGCCACATTACGAACTTCGCTCCAGAGCTGCCGATGCTGTTGTTCACGCTACATAGTTCGGTGCAACTGCACAAAGAGGCGCTGGCGGCAGGGATTAAAGACGTCCTGTCTAAGTCGGAAGGTGAGACGGACCAATTGCTTGCAGCGATGAGGATATTGTTGGCTGACGCCGGTATTCCGTAGATTCGCCTCCCACTCACATTCCAATTTAGGCACTCGGCCTCGCCTCAGACGTAGCTGTGCGCCCTTTCTGGGACACTCGTAGACTCGAAACCAGACCAAAATTCGTCTCGACAGCTAGAAGTACTGGAATTATAGTGCAGGCCAAAGGCTGCTTCCGAATCTCCTGAAGCAGGTGAGTGCGTGGCCACTGGCCTCGGGAGCTAAGGAAATGGTACTCCGGGGCTATTCCTATAATTAGCTTAGGATCAGTAGTCTACGGCTAGTTCTTCCAGGCATTTCAGGTAAGACAACTGAGGGCTGATTGAGGCTTCGCACTAAATTCATAGTGTCGCTTGCGGCGCTGACTGCCGGTCTGAGCTGCGCCACCCTGCTGATCGTCCGCCGCACGGCGGAGGGACGGGTTCAGCACGAAATCCAGCAAGAATCCCTGAATGCCATGATGACTTTTCAGGTCCTGGAGCACCGACATCAGTTGGCGCTGAGCCACAAAGCCGACTTGCTGGCCTCGTTGGTCTCGATGCGGAATGGAGATGCTTCGGCGATCGACGACGTGGGGAAAGACCCTTGGCAGTCGGACGACTGCGACCTTTTGCTGCTCTCGGACGCCGGTGGCAATATTCAGGCTTTGCACGCGACCATGACGGAATTCCCCATGGCTACCGCGCAGGAACTGCTAAGCCACTCTTTGCGGGAGCACAGCGCCACAGCCTGGTGGTATAGCGGGACTCGTTTATATCAAGTGGTCCTACAGCCGTTCTACGACGGCGAACCCGGGAAAAGCAATGTGCTGGGCACGGTGATTGTGGGACGCAGTATCGATCCGGCCGCTAATGAACTGCGCCGGCTATCGTCGAGTCACGTGGCGTTTCGCTATGGGAATGAGATTGTGGCGAGCACGCTTCCGTTGTTTGAAGAGCGGGAATTTGCGCGGCAGCTGGGCTCGGGACCGTGGCAGGAGCATGTAACGCTGGAAGGCGAGCGGTTCTTTGCCAGCGCGGTGGAACTGGCTTCCGGGCCGCATCCCGTGAGCATTATCGTTCTGAAGTCGTATAACGATGCGCTGGCGTATCTACAAAAAGAAAATCAGATGCTCAGTGCGGTGGGCCTGCTGGCGGTATTGCTGGGCGGCGTGATTGTGTATGTAATCTCCGACAAATTCACGCGTCCGCTTGGTTCGCTGGTGCAAGGCGTTCGCGCGTTGGAGCAAGGGAATTTCGAGTATCCGCTGAAAGCGGATGGAACAGACGAAGTAGCGCGGGTGACCCGGGCCTTCAGCAGCATGCGCAGCACGCTGAAAAATAATGCGTCTCAGAAGCAACAGTTGGAAGAGCAACTTCGGCAATCGCAAAAGA
>JBAVNY010000029.1:0-2678 GCA_049691535.1 Candidatus Acidiferrum sp. | reverse complement strand
CGTTTCGTTCGGCTCGCTGGGTCTCGTCGTGGCCAGCATCACCAACACCATGCAAGAGACTCAAGTTCTCAACCAGCTCTTGTGGCTGCCTCTTATTTTTCTTTCCGGCGCTACTTTGCCACTCGCGTTTCTTCCTAAGATTGCTCAGGGCTTCGCCGTTTTCCTTCCCGCTACGTATCTGGTCACCGGTCTGCAACAAGCCACCATGTTTTCCAGAGGAATTAGCCAATTGTTGGTTTACTTTCTCTCTCTCGCTTTCTGGTCCGTGCTCTCTTTCTTCGTCGCCTCGCAATTATTCCGTTGGGAGCCGGAAACAAAAATTCCTCGCAATGCCAAAATTTGGGCTGCGGCTACCATCATTCCCTTCGTTCTGCTCGGCATTTGGGAACACCGTAACGGCAAAATGCTCAACGAGGCGCAATCCGCTTACCGCGCCGTCAATCAACCCGATAATCCGCCGGCGAAAGACGTTCCCAAAAATTAGTCGAGTCATGGACGCGCCATTTTGGCCCGCTACATCAAAAATTTACCGCCAATATGGTCGAAATTCTTGCAACTCGGTGTGACCGATTTTATTGACGCTCTCCATACCCTGCCTTATTCTCAAATATAGAGAGTCGACACAACACTGCGGGTACCACGGGAGGATTTGCCATGCCGGTACAAAAGACCGAGAAGATCTGGCACAACGGAAAGTTCATCAATTGGGATGACGCCAAGCTTCACGTCCTCTCCCACGTTGTCGGCTACGGCTCCTCCGTCTTCGAGGGCATTCGCGCTTACGAAACTCCGCAAGGTCCGGCCATCTTTCGCGTGCAAGATCACATGCAGCGCCTGATCAATTCCGCGCACATTTACCGTATGGAACTGCCTTACTCCGTCGAGGATTTCTCCAACACTGCATGTGAACTCGTTCGCACCAATAAAATGGGTGCGTGCTACATCAAGCCGCTGGTTCTCCGCGGTTACGGCGAAGTCGGTGTGAACCCGCTAAATTGTCCGGTCGAATCCTATATGGCCTGCTGGGCGTGGGGCTCCTACCTCGGCCCCGACGCGCTCGCCAAAGGCGTGGATGTCTGCGTCAGTTCCTGGACCCGCATCGCGCCAAACACTTTGCCGGCCATGTCCAAGGCTGGCGCGAATTACATGAACTCACAGCTGATTCGCATGGAAGCGATCGTCAATGGCTACACCGAAGGCATCGCGCTAGACGCCGATGGCCACGTCAGCGAAGGCTCCGGCATGAACATTTTCCTGGTGCACAACGGCACGCTGTACACGCCGCCGCTCGCTGCCAGCATTTTGCCGGGCATCACCCGCGACTCCATCACCAAGCTCGCTGCCGATCTCGAGTTGCCTGTCAAAGAATCGGTGATTCCACGCGAAATGCTGTACATCGCTGACGAAGTCTTCATCGTGGGCACCGCCGTGGAAGTCACACCGATTCGTTCCATCGACAAAATGGTCATTGGCAAAGGCTCGATGGGCCCCATCACCCGCAAAATCCAGGAAGAATTCTTCGCCATCACCAGCGGCAAAAAAGCCGATCACCACAACTGGCTGACTCACGTAAATGCGCCCGTAGCCGCCGCGCGCTAGTCTCGCACCTAAAATAAATCTAATCCCTTGGGTGGACGCATGCGTCAGGCACCGATTTGGTTTGAACGCAAGTTTGGGTTCACGTTTCCGGTCGAAGTGCTTCCGAATCTCTGTGCCAGGTTGCGCGGTACTCCAGCCAGGCTCGAAGAAACGCTGCGTGGCCGCTCTCCTGAACTCCTACTCGCTAAGCCTGAAGAAAAATGGTCAGCCCAGGAACACGCTGGCCATCTGCTCGATCTTGAGCCGCTCTGGCTCGCCCGAGTGGACGATTACGTCCAGGCCAGCGACCAACTCACCGCGGCAGACCTTAACAACCGAAAAACGGAAGAAGCAAATCACAATGCCCGACCGCTGCATCAGATTCTCGCGGAGTTTCGCGCCGCACGAGAAAAGTTGCTGAATCACGTTGAGGAATTGGACCATTCGCTATGGGCCCGAGCCATTCCTCATCCCCGGCTGAAAACGCCTATGCGCCTTGTCGACCATTTATATTTCGTTGCCGAACATGACGATCATCATCTCGCAAGTATCTGGCAGCTTATTCACGTCGGAACGCAGCTTTAAATTCCAAAAACCTCTCGTCGTCCCAGCACCGCACTTTGCATTTTAGAAAGTGTCGCTTCTTCCTTCCTGGCGCACCTCCTCCTTTCCAGCTAAACTCCTTTCGGTTCGGCTTTTCTGCTTTGCGTTGTACTACCGGCTCTGCCTTGGAGGCGCTTTCGATGTACAACCTTACCCAAAAGCTCGCCGCTGAGTTCCTGGGCACTTTCGCCGTAGTTTTCTTCGCAGCGGGAGCCGTTTGCGCCGATTTCCACTTGCGCAATTCGCCTACCGGCGGAATTGGTCAACTGGCGCTGGCCCTCGCTTACGGCCTGACCTTCGCCATTATGTTCGCCGCGCTCGGACACATTTCTGGCGGCCACTTCAATCCCGCCATCACCATCGGTTTCTGGGTCACCAAACGTCTCTCCACGCTCGACACACTTTCTTATTGGGCCGCGCAACTCCTAGGCGCCTCAGCCGCCGCGTTTCTTCTCAAAGTCGTCATCCCCGACGAATCCTGGCGCAACGCCACCAAC
>JBAVNY010000028.1:0-4848 GCA_049691535.1 Candidatus Acidiferrum sp. | reverse complement strand
CCGACGTTTTGGGCGCTCCCAGGAAAACTTTGATTCTCCGCGGTCGCGCGCTCTTCGGTGGCATTGTGGTCAAGAATTGAGCTCTGTCGCCAAAACTTCGCCTGCCGTCCAATCCAAGCATATCGTGTTTTGGACCGGTTGGATTTTCTTCTCTCTCGTCCTCGCCGCTCTGCTCACTTCTTCCGGCGAAATTTCCTGGAAGCACGCCTTCCTGCTCGCCGCCACCCTCTCCGGCATCGCTCAGGTCAGCGCCCAATCCAGTTTCTTTTCCTGCCGCATCGCGCCGCTCACCCGCACGCCTATGTGGCGCCTCTTCGCCACCCACATCGCCGCCGCCGTCCTTCTCACTTTTTTCTGGGTCAAGATTGGCTCCATCGTCGCCGCCGAATTCGATGCTCACGAATCCTGGCGTGGCGTTGCCAAGTTGTATCAAGACAAAACTGGCCTGCTCCACGCTGCCGGCGTCTTCTTCTATCTTCTCTGTGTCGCCTTCAACTATGCCCTCATCGCCCAAACCTCTTCCCGCGAAGCCCAGGCCCGCGCCCTCGAATCGAGTCTCCGCGCCCGCGATGCCGAACTCAGCGCCCTCAAAGCGCAGATCAATCCCCACTTCCTCTACAATTCCCTCAATTCCATCAGCGCTCTCACCAGCATCGATCCCGTGCGCGCTCGCGATATGTGCGTCCTCCTCGCCGACTTCCTCCGCATGACACTCGGCCTCGGCGAAAAAGCGCTCATCCCGCTGCAAACCGAACTCGATCTCCTCGACAAATATTGCGCCATCGAAAAAGTTCGCTTCGGCGATCGCCTTCATCTCGAAGAACAAATCCAGGACGATGCTCGCCAGTGCCTCCTCCCGCCGCTTCTTCTTCAGCCGCTGGTCGAAAACGCCGTCGTTCACGGCATCGCCCAGATGACCGAAGGCGGACGCATCCGCCTGCAAGCCATTCGCAGCAATGGCCGCATCACTCTGACCGTCGAAAATACCTGGGATCCCGAGGCGGGCCCCAGCCGCAGAAATGGTGTTGGCCTGAAAAATGTCCAGCGCCGTCTCGAAGCCCGCTACGGCAAGGAAGCTCAGCTCGAAGCCAAGGCCGAAGACGACCTTTTCCGCGTCAGCATGGGTTTCCCCGCGGAAACCGAGGTACCCGCGTCATGAGCGCCCCCGCCCCCACGCAAAAATGGAAAGCCCTCATCGTCGACGATGAAGAACTCGCCCGCAAACTCCTTCGCGAAATGCTCCAGCAGCATCCCGAAATCGAAGTCGCCGCCGAATGCGCCAATGGCATGGAAGCCGTAAAAGCCGCCGCCGAACACAAACCCGACCTGATCTTCCTCGATGTGCAGATGCCCAAGCTCACCGGCTTCGACGTTCTCGAACTCATCGATCCCGCCGGCATCTCCATCATCTTCGTTACCGCCTACGATCAATTCGCCATGAAAGCTTTCGAAGTTCACGCCGTCGATTATCTATTGAAACCCTTCAGCCGCGATCGTTTCGAAGCCGCCTTGCAGCGCGCCAAAAATCAGAAAGGCCACAAACCCGCCGACCCGGTCGCCCTCTCTGCCACCGCCCGCCCCACTGGACAATTCCTCGAGCGCATCGTCGTCAAAGACGGCACCCGCGTCACCTTAATCCCCGTCGCCAAGCTCGACTACGCCGAAGCTCTCGACGATTACGTCTCCCTGGTCACCGACGGCAAAAAGCATCTCAAGCAACAAACCATCTCCGGCCTCGAAGCCTCCCTCGATCCCGCTCTCTTCGTCCGCATTCACCGCTCCTACCTCGTCAATCTCGAACGCGTCACCCGCATCGAGCCCTACGGTAAAGACTCCCGCGTAGCCATCCTCTCCAACAACGTCAAACTCCCAGTAAGCCGCGCAGGCTACGCCCGCCTAAAATCCCTCCTCGACGATCGCGTTTGAAACATTTCGCAGGCCTGGATAGACTGCCCTTTGTAGGTACAATGCCACCATCAAGTGACATGACCAATGGCGACCAATAAAGTAAACATCTATGTCCGCTTGATTGACGAAGGCATAGAAGTGTCTCGTCCAACTGAAGCGTTGGATTTAGGCAACGGTTTGCTAGAGCTTCTCCCGACTCCCGACTACGACTCTGAAAACGAGACCTGGGAGTTTCGGCCCGGTTCAGTTGTGCGATGCGAGAAGCGTCAGGCAGCTCAGGCAAATATTTGCTTGCAGTGAGGGCTTAACGATTGTGCCTAGTAGATTGTCGCTTTTGCGACACGACCACGCGGCGGGTAATAGCCTTTATTATTGCCCGGCAGGCGGTTGCCAAAGTTCCACTTTGTTTCCTTCCGGATCGATGACCCAAGCAAACTTTCCATACTCCGACTCGTCTATCTTCTCCAGTACATTGCAACCTTCGTCGCGCAACGCTTTGACCATCGCGTGCAGATCCTCCACCCGGTAATTCACCATGAAGGTGGCTTCGCTCGGTGCAAACTGCTTGCCTTGCAACGGACCAATCGACCAGACAGTTGATCCTCCAACGGGTTTACCTTCATCGTCGGTCCACGTAAACGCCGCGCCACCCCACTCTTGGACATCGATCCCGAGATGTCGTTTGTACCAGGCTTGTAGCGCTGGAGCGTCTTTGGCCTTAAAGAAAATCCCGCCAATGCCAGTAACTCGTTTCATGGATCCTCCGAGGTCGACTATTGTAAAACGTAGTCTGTCTTTTTGCCGTTTAAAAAACAAAATGCGCGCCCGAACCTACCCGGCGCGCCTCCCAAGACTGAATTTAATTTTCCGATCGCCCTACACATCATCCACAAGGCGACAAACCCAACTACTGCACCACGACGCCCCTACGACGCAAGCCGCTTCACCCAGATCCGGCTCGTCGCCGGTTTCCCCAAATGCATCGTATGTCCCGCGGCCCGCAGCGTCATCGTCTCGTCATACTCCCGCTTCAACACTTCCACCTTCGTCGCCGGACGCAACTGCAATCCTTCCAAAAACTCCAAAAATCCTTCGTCCTTCTCATACACGCACAAAATTTCCGCGTCTTCATCCGCCCGCAAATCCGAAAGCAGCACCCCGCCTTGCTTCCGCAATTCCGCCACTCCTCCATACACCGGCACGCCATGCGGACACGTCTTCCGCCCCGCGAACCTCTTCAGCAGCAGCGCTTCCACTTCCGGCGAAATCGCGTGCTCCATCCGCTCCGCCTCCGCATGCGCTTTGGCCCACGGCAATCCAATCACTTCGGTCAGCAGCATTTCTGCCAACTGGTGCCGCAGATTCAAATGCACCGCCACTTTCCTGCCTTTAGCTGTCAGGGAAATCCGTCCGCCGCGCTCCACCTTCACGTGGCCATCGCGCGCCATGCGCTTCACCGCCGCCGTTACTGCCGGAGGAGTCACATCCAATTCCTCAGCCAATCGCGCGCTGATCGGCACCTGGTTTTCTTCCAGCATCTCCCAGATAGCCTTCAGATAATCTTCTTGCGATACGCTGGTTTTGTCGCGGCGCATTTCAGCTCCCTGCGCTTTTCGCGGACTTCTTCACTTGTTCTTGTCGCAGCCGTGCCGCCAGTTTGCGCACATGCCCTTCGATCTCCACTAAAATTCTCTGATAAGTGGTAGGGGTTCCGCCATAGGGATCTGCAACTTGCCAGTCTTCCACCTTGCGATGGTTGCTCCACGTATTTTCTTTGAATCTTCCGCTCAGATTAATGACCAGGTCCGCGCTATCCCAAACGTCCTGCCGGATCGGTTTCGACGCTAGCCCTTGCGCCGAATATCCGTTCTGCAGCAGCACTTCCATCGTCAGTTCCGGAATCCGTCCCAGCGGTATCAGCCCCGCGCTGCATGGCTCAATAATGTCTCGCGCCTCGCGCCTGGCGATCGCTTCCGCAATCGGGCTCCGGCACGCGTTGCCCAAACACACAAACAGCACTCTCACTTTCTTCTTTGCGGAATGGCTAGACTTGTGTCCCTGCCCCTGCGGATGTTTTTCCACGTCCCTGCTTCTACCCAGCGCTTGCTACTGATTTTCCTGCGCGCGATTTCGCCATCTCCAGAAAGTGCTCATGCACGCTCGTGTCCCCTGTTAATTCCGGATGAAACGTAGACGCGAGCAGGTTGCCTTTCTGAATCAGTACCGGTTTCCCCTCATGCTTCGCCAACACATCAATGCCCTTCGCCACTCTCTCAATCACTGGCCCGCGAATGAACACCATTTCCAGCGGCTCTTTCTTCAGACTGCTGGGCTCAAAAAATACGTCGCTCGCCAGTTGCCTTCCATATCCATTCCGCAGAATCGTCATGTCCAGTAAGCCCAGCGACTTCTGCTCCGGATTCTTCACCTGCGTGGCCAGCAAAATCGCTCCCGCGCACGTTCCAAATACCGGCCCGCGATCTGCCGCGAATTTCCGTATCGCCTCCGCCAGTCCTTCTTCCTGCAAAAATTGCAGCTGCGTGGTGCTCTCGCCTCCCGGCAAAATAATCCCGTCGCAGCCCTTCAGGTCTTCCACGGTTCGCACTTCCACCGTTTCCGCGCTCAATTGCCGCAGCATCGCCGCGTGCGCCGCGAAATCACCTTGTACCGCCAATATTCCGATCTTCAACTTGGATTTCCCGCCTTCTCGCTTCTTCAATTCACTACCACCCGCGCGTCGACAGCAGATCCTTCTCTTCCAGTTGCCGCACATCAATCCCCGGCATCGCTTCGCCCAGTTCTTCGCAAGCTTCCAGCACCGCCTTCGCATCTTCAAAGTGCGTATTCGCCTTCACAATCGCCTTCGCCCGCGCTTCCGGATCGCTGCTCTTGAAAATTCCTGAGCCTACAAACACCGCTTCCGCGCCCAGCTTCCTCACC
>JBAVNY010000027.1:0-10164 GCA_049691535.1 Candidatus Acidiferrum sp. | reverse complement strand
GCCGCAGTAATTTGCGCGGAACTCACTCGAGATTCTTAGCTAAGAAGGAGCTGCATCTCAAACGGCAGGGGTCTGGCTCAAAACTTCCCGAACCCGTTGCACCAAAAATCCCGGCGAGAAGGGTTTCTGCAAAAACGCCAATCCTTTTTCCAGCATCCCGCCACTGGTAATCACGTTATCCGTATATCCAGACATATACAGCACGCGAATTCCCGGCCTTCGCGCCGTTACCCGCGCCGCAAGCTCTCGCCCGCTCATACCGGGCATCACCACGTCGGTCAGCAGCATATGAATATCACGCGCATACGAGGCTACAATCTTCTCGGCATGCTCCGGATCACGCGCCGGAATCACATCGTAACCCTGTGCCGTGAGCACGGTGTGAATCAACTCGCGAACCGCTTCCTCATCTTCCACCAGCAGAATCGTTTCCGTTCCTCGCAACGCCTGCGCCGGAAATTCTGGCCGCGAAGTTTCCTCCAACTGCGCATCCACGCGCGGCAAATACACTTTAAACGTGCTGCCTTTTCCTACTTCGCTGTACACCCAGATATATCCGCCGCTCTGTTTCACGATTCCGTACACCGTCGAAAGGCCCAGCCCCGTGCCGCGGCCGCTTTCCTTCGTCGTGAAAAACGGTTCGAAAATATGAGCCACCGTTTCTTCGTCCATCCCCATGCCGGTATCCGAAATCGCCAGCATCACATAACGGCCAGACCGCACCGCCAGGTGATCTTCCGCATAGCGCGAATCCAGATCCACATTCGACGTTTCAATCACCAGTCGCCCGCCTTCCGGCATTGCGTCGCGCGCATTCACCACCAGGTTCATGATCACCTGCTCCACTTGCGCCGGATCCGCTTTCACCTTACCTACGTCTTCCTGTACCCGCGTGATCATCTCGATGTTTTCGTCCATCAATCGTCGCAGCAGCTTGTCCATATTCAGCACGATGCTGTTCAGGTCCAAGACCTTTGGCTGCAAAACCTGCTTCCGGCTGAACGCCAGCAGCTGCCGCACCAATGCCGCCGCCCGATTCGCGGCATTTTCGATGCGATCAATGTCGCCGCGCAGTTCCGCCGAAAGTGTCGGCCGGCTCATTGCCAATTCCGTGTAACCGGTCACGATGGTCAGCAAATTATTAAAGTCATGCGCGATTCCACCGGCCAGCCGCCCCACCGCTTCCATCTTCCGCGACTGTTGTAGCTGCGTTTCCAACGCTTTTCTCTCCGTGATGTCCACCATAATTCCTTCCATCACCGGATGTTTCCCGCTTCCTTTCACCACCACCGCCGTATCGCTCAGCCAAAGTTCCCGCCCGTCTTTTCTTCGAATGCGAAACTCTGCCTGAAATGGTTCTCCCTTCGCGCTCGCAAGCTCGGCGCTTTCGACCGCCGGCAAATCGTCTGGATGAATAAATTGCGCCCAGTTGCTGGAAGCCAGCAGCCATTCCTCTTGTGAATATCCCAAAATGTTCTGCACTTGCGGACTCACGTAATACCACTGCCCACTGATTCCAATTTCCGCGATGTACGTAATCGCGTTTACTTGCTCCACCAGCATCCGGTATTTCGCTTCTGCCTCTTCGCGCGCTTTCTCCGCCTCTTCTCGTTCAGAGTGGTCTCTGCAAACGCAGATTGTTCCTCCATCCGGCATCGTCGCCACCGTCATCTCCACCGGAAGTTCGCTGCCATCCGGCCGCCGCATCGCCATGGGCGCAGACCATCGCCGCGTTTTTGCCAGCGACAGTCGCACTTGCGGTTCTAAGTCGTCCATCTCCTGAAATGCATACACCGCGCGCCACGGCTTTCCCACGATACGATCTGCCGATTCGAATCCCAAGATTCGCGCCAGCGCCGAGTTAGCGTAAACATGTATGCCCTTCTCGTTCAAAATTCCGATTCCATCGATCGACGAGTCCATCGCCTGCGACTGTCGCTGCACCGTCTCTTCATCTTTTTGCTGTCGGTATTGCGTCAATCCTATCCGCGCGGCGTAACATACAAACGAAACCAGCAACAATCCAAACCGCAACACTCTCCACCCGGGCCCCAGTTGCGCCACTTGAAACACAATGATCAGTGGCACGAACACAAACATTCCGTTCGTGAAAAATATTTCCGGCAGCGATTTCAGTCGTTCGTGATTCGCTCTAGCGCTCCCTCCGTTCGGCTCCCACGTTGCTGCCCAGAACGCCCCGTACAACAGTGGAATCGACCACGTCAAATCGAACCACGTGCCTGTCGGAAGTTCGTTTACCACCGGAATGAATTCTGCGCTTATCGCCCCGAGCGAAAGAATCGTTAGAAACAGCGCCAAACCGCCATACAGTCTCCGCACCTGCGGCAACCGTCCCCGCAGCCATCGCAGCAGCGCCAGAAATATAATTCCCGCATTACCTAGCGTCACCACCCACATCTCGCGTTCTAATGCTTCTCTTGGACTGAAGCTTAAAGACGGCAGGTAGTACATACCGAAGTAAATCAGAAAAAACAAAATGCCAATCTGCACAAAATCTAGAGCTTCTTCCGGCTCAACTTCCGCATTCGTCTTTTCCTGATCCAGAAAAATGGCCATCACAAACAGCATGCCCTGCGAATCGAACAGGAACCGGATGATATTCCCGGGCGCCGGCAGCGTATGCAGAACCAATTCGTAGTACGCCCAGCCAAAATTGGCCACGCCCCACATCGCAATTCCGAAGCCCACAATGCTCCAGAATGCCCGGCTAAACCCTGGATCCTTCCGAGCCGCGCGGAAACACATCCCCGCCGCCAGAAAACTGCAGGAAATTTCCAGCACGTTACCGATCAGAGAGCCCAGCGTGCCCGGGCCTAGAAACACTATGTTTAGGATTTGCAGCCCCAGGATCAGCAGGGCCGTAATGACCAGAAAACTTGGGAATTTGCGTGAGCGCACCGCTAACGTCCTGTCACAAATCTGCTTTTCTAGTGTAGAGAACTCCCCATCTGGCAACCTGCTGCCTGTTCCTTATGTGTCTGCATGGTAATAATCCGCAGCGTTAACTCAGTCAAGAGTACAATTTTGCCGTAAGCGCGCCCATGCCCGAGCCTGCCCATCCCGTCGCTAAATTGAATTATGGTTTCGCTTGGTTCTTGCTCGCCGTCGCGTTTGCTCTGCACGTTTGGGACGAGGCCGTTCACAATTTTCTTACCTACTACAACGCCACCGCCCTCACTCTCTATGGGCGATTCCCGTGGATGCCTCGCATGGATATGAGCTACAAAACCTGGCGGGTGGGATTGCTCGCGGGCATCGCGCTCGACTTTGCCCTAACTCCACTTGCTTACCGCAACAGCTTGCGACTCCGCCTCCTCGCCTATGCAATCGGGGTCATTCAGACCCTCAACGGCCTGCATCATATCGTCCTGGCGATTCGCGGACGTTCCGTCGGCTCCGTGGTGTTCGACGGTCCAGCGCCCGGCGTTTATTCTTCGCCCGCCCTGCTATTCGCATCCGCTTATCTTTTTTGGAGTCTGTACAAAACTAGTCCGCGGCGCACACTCCCATCGCCCGCATCGACTACGTCCTGAAATTTCGTTGATAAAGGTTGTAGACTACCGGCCCTCGAAGGGATACCGGTCCTGCGCCTGTACCGCCGCCGCAATTCGCCGCCGCAGCGCAATCGTATCGACTGCCGGACGCTTCCCGAAGCGCTTCAGCACCGCCATTTGCGTCATCAGCATGTCACCTTCGTGCACCGCCGCAATGGCGCGCTTCGCTTCGTGGTCCACGCGCTCCGCCGCATCGGCGATGAACACCCGTGCCGCATCAATCATAACCAGCACGGCAGCTTCGCCCTTCGCGGCCGCCGCCTTTTGCGTCCGAAGCAGCGCCGATTCCATCGCGTAGATTTCCATCACGATGTTTGCCAGCGCCCCGATCAATTCCTGCTCATCGGCCAGCTTCTCGCGGAATTTCTGCACCGCTCCGCCCGCCGCTTGCAGGAATATTTTCTTGCAGTTGGCGATCGTGCGCGTTTCTTCCGCCAACACTCCTTCCGGCGTTTCCTCAAACGAGGGGCCGGCTAGAATTTCGTCCGCAAGCTTCATCGCCGCGGGAATCAACGGCAATTGCCCGCCCATCGCTCGCTTCATCAACATCTGAATAATCAGCATGCGATTGATTTCGTTGGTACCCTCAAAAATCCGGTTGATGCGCGAGTCGCGGTAAGCCCGGCAAACTGGATAGTCCTCGTGAAACCCGTAGCCGCCGAAAATCTGCACCGCTTCATCTACGACGAAATCCAGCATCTCGCTGCCGTACACCTTGGCAATCGAACTCTCGATCGCGTATTCCTCCAGCACTTTCATGGTATTTTGCACTTTGTCGCCGGAATCCGCGGCCGCGTGCATTGCTGCTTCCATGTTCCCGGCGCTGCGGTAAATCATCGATTCCACCGCGAAAATCTGCACCGCCATTTCCGCCAGCTTTTCTTTCATCAGTCCGAATTCACCAATCTGCTTGCCGAATGCTTTGCGCTCCTTCGAATATTTTGAAGCGGTGTTCAACACGTACTTCGCTCCGCCCACTCCCGATGCACCCAGCGTAAATCGCCCGGCATTCAATACGTTGAACGCCACAATGTGACCGCGCCCAGTTTCATGCAGCAGGTATTCCTTTGGCACCTGGCAATTTTCCAGGAACACCGGCGTTGTCGAACTTCCGTGGATTCCCATCTTGTGTTCTTCATTTCCTGGTTTGCAGCCAGGAAATTTCTTTTCCACGATGAACGCGCTGAACTTTTCTCCATCCACCTTTGCGAACACCACGAACAAGTCCGCGAAGCCGCCGTTGGTGATCCACATTTTCTGCCCGTTCAAAATGTAGTGGGTGCCTTCCTTGTTCAACTCCGCGCGTGTCAGCGAATTCTGCGCGTCGCTTCCCGCCTGTGGTTCAGACAGGCAGTATGCGCCGATCATTTCAGCGCTGGCCAGCTTGGGCAGATACTTTTTCTTCTGCTCTTCCGTACCGAAATACACGATCGGCAAAGTGCCAATCCCCGCGTGCGCTCCATGCGTCACGGCAAACCCGCCATAAATCGAAATCTTTTCGGTCAGCACCGTGGTGGCAATCTTGTCCAGTCCCGCACCGCCGTACTCTTCCGGCGTACCTCCGCTCATCAGCCCCAGCTCCGCGGCCTTCTTCACCAGTTCCGGCATCAATCCCGGCTTCTTCGCTTCCAGGGCCTTCACGTGCGGGAACACTTCCTTCACCACAAACTCTTCCGCGGTTTGCCCAATCAGTTTCTGATCATCGGTCAAGTCGGCGGGCGTGAACACATCCTGCGGCGCAGGGGATTCCAGTAAAAAGCTGCCGCCCTTCGCTGCGGGTTTTCTCAGGACCGAAGTCGCCATAATTCTTGCTCCTTGTCGGCATCACGCCGCTTCAAAAAATTCAAACAACCGTTTGAAAATCGCAATCCGCCGATTCTACCCTCGCTCCACATACCGCGCAATAGGACTCTCGCTTTAGTTAATTTGGCCGGATTTGCTGAGTTTTCAGCGCCGCGAGATACAGCGTGCAGAAGTTCGCCGCTTGTGGCAGACTCTCAGTCCCGAACCGCACCCGTTTTGCCAGGAGAGCTAACGCTTATGGGTCGACCTGTCGTTCACTTTGAAATCGGTTGTCGCGATACCCAAAAAACTCAGGACTTCTACGCTAAATTATTCGACTGGAAGATCGAGTCCATGGGGCCCGCCGCAATGATTGCTCCGGATCTTCCTGGAATTGGCGGCCATATCAGCGCGTTGGGGCACGAACCGCACAATTACACTATTTTTTACGTCGATGTCGACGACGTTGCCGCCTATCTCCAAAAAGCCGAAGCACTGGGCGGCAAGACCCTGGTTCCACCCGTGAATATCCCTACCGGCACTTTCGCTTGGATGCAAGATCCCGAGGGCAACACCGTGGGTCTTTGGAAAGCCAAAAACTAAGTCACAGCGCCGCCGCAAGCATGCAGTCGGTAGGACAACTCTTCTTTTTATACAATGCAGATGACTCAGCTAGCTCGTCCAACCAGCTTGGTTGCGAGCCTAGGATAGTCGTTCGAAAATTCCCGCGGCGCCCATACCGCCACCAATACACATCGTCACCATGCCATATTTCGCGTTCCGCCTCGCCAGTTCTCTCACCAATGACGCCGTCAGTTTCGCACCGGTGCAGCCCAGCGGATGTCCCAGCGCAATCGCTCCGCCATTCGGATTCACGCGCTCCGCATCGAGATTTGCCTGCTGAATCACCGCCAACGACTGCGCTGCAAACGCCTCGTTCAATTCCACCACCGCAATGTCACTCAAAGAAAGGCCCGCCATCTTCAGCGCCTTCGGAATCGCGTACACTGGCCCAATCCCAAATTCTTCCGGTGGACATCCCGCCGTCGCGTACGCCACGAACCGCGCCTGCGGCTTCAATCCCAATTGCGCCGCCTTCGCATCCGACATCAACACAACTGCCGCTGCTCCATCGCTCATCGGTGAACTGTTTCCCGCTGTCACCGTTCCTGCCACATGAAACGCCGGCTTCAATCCCGCCAGCACTTCCATCGACGTCTCCGGCCGCGGCAACTCGTCCTTGTCAAACACAAATGCCTGCGTCGCCGCTTTCGCCGCGCCTTTTCCCTTAGTCGCCCCATTCCCATTCGACGGCAGGGAAGTGATCTTCACCTCCACCGCCACCGTCTCATCCTTAAACTTATCCGCCGCCAGCGCCGCCACAGCCTTCTTATGCGAATTCACCGCGAACTGGTCCGCATGCTCCCGCGAAATGCCAAACTTCCGCGCGATATTCTCCGTTCCCAATCCCATGTTGATGTACGCGTCTGGGTAATGATCCACCAGCCACGGATTCGGCGAAATCTTATTTCCGCCCATCGGCACCATCGACATCGATTCCGTTCCACCCGCCACAATTACCTGTGCCGCCCCGCTGCGAATGCGTTCCGCCGCCTGCGCAATTGCCTGCAGTCCGCTGGCGCAAAAACGGTTCACCGTCATCGCCGATGTTTCTACCGGCAGACCGGCGCGCAGCGCCGCAATCCGCGCCACGTTCATCCCCTGTTCGCCTTCTGGCATCGCGCATCCCAAAATCACATCATCAATATCTTTCAGATCCAGCCCGGGCACGCGCGCCAGCGCCTCTTTAATCGCCAACGCCGCTAGATCATCCGGCCGGCTGGTCCGTAGCGATCCTTTAAATCCTCGCCCCACCGGCGTACGTACCGAAGAAACAATCACCGCTTCTGCCATAACGCCCTCTTTCCTTGCAACAATTCCCGATTGTCAGCCGCTCCCTGCAAAAAAGCAAATCTCCCAAGATGCGCTCCATTTGTCTGCATCCACTGTTTTTCTATGACATCCAACATCTCCGCTGCAGAATTACTGTGGCGTTTTCATCTTCACGGACACTTGGTACCGCCGATATTCGGAATAATGGTGCTCATTTTTGTAGCTCCACTCAAGCGCCTTTTTCTGGCGTGGATCTTCGTGTTTGAACCGGAGATACACTTTCACTTCGCTGGGCAGCCAAAACGGCGAAGCCGCATCGGGAAGCTGCACTTCCTTGAAATCTAATTCCGTGCTTTGCCGGTCCAGTGCGACTTCCGGACGTGGCGCCAGCAGATCCGTCCTCATTCGTATAATTTGGAAGTTGCTCTTGTCCACCCAGGCAATCCCCTGCATCAGCATCTTCACCCCGTTTCCCCGCTGGCCGTTCATCGTGACATAGAGTTTTGCCACTCCGGGTTGCTGCGCGAACAACACCACATACGTATCGCGCGATCCTATTTTCTCGTCGCCTATATACCGAAATTTCGATTCCGGCTGAAATGCCGTGGAGAAATAATTGCTGCTCAGCGCGTAGCCAAACGTCACCAAAAATCCTTTGTCCAGGCCTACGTCCTCGATGCGATTGCCCTTGGCGTCCATGCGGTATTCGTCAATATGAGCTGCCGCTCCACTGCCGTGCCGCAGAATTAAATAACTGTCTTTTACTTGCTCGGTTCCCGTGACCATCCCTCGTTCATTCATTCTTTCCTGCTTTATTTCCTCGCGCGCGATCAGGTCCACGACGTGCGCAAAAAAGTCGTCCACATTAACCGCGGTTTTTCTCAAGATCTCGGTCAGCGGTCCAATTACCTCGGTGGCGGGACGCACCTTTTTGATCTCCGGGATTTCTTTGCTGATCTCCCCGAGTGGTTCATCGACATACGCGCGCGCATGCGCGTAATACCTTCGATCCGTTTGTTCCTCGGCCGGCAACACATACCCTGGTGGCGCCGAATTGGCCAGGTCCGGAATCATTTTGGCCGCTACGCGAAAGCTCTGGTACTTCGTGTAACGGTGTTCATTCCGGTAGATCAGTTCACCGTCGCCACTTCCAGCAGCATCTTTCTCACCGAATTGCACAACCAACTGCACGTCATTCGGCAGCCATAACGGTTTTGCCACGTCCGGAAGTTGCACGGCATTAAACGTAATCGTCGTTGTTAACGAGTTCAGATTCATGTCACGCCGTGGCGCCAGCAGATCGGTGCGCAATCGAATGATCTGAAAATTGCTGGCGTCAACCCACGCTATCCCCTGCAACAACATGGTTGCCTGGCGATGTGAATTCGTACCTTCCGATTCGTCCAGCACTACGCTAAGCGTAGCCATACCCGGCGTTTGCGCAAACGCCACCACATATGTATCTCGCGAATCAATTTGTTGCTTGCCGAGATACAAGAATTGCGATTCGGCTTGCCGCGCCGTTGCGAAATAAATTTCGTTCAATGCAAAGTTCGCTGTTTCAAAAAACGTAGATTCGCTCCCGGCCTTCGCATTCGTATCCATGCGGTACTCGTCGACCGTTCCCCAAAATTCTCCCCCTTGCCGAATCACTAGATAATTGTTTTCCAATTCCTGGCGATTCTTCAGATTTCCTTGCCCATCCAACTTCTCCTTCGTGATCCGCTCGTGGGCCGTGACATCGACAACATTTCGAAAGAACTCGTCCACCCGCTGGCCAGTTTTCGCCAGGATCGTACCCAGCTCCTCCTGATTGGTAGCAGCCTGAATCGTCTTCAGTTCTGGGATTCTTTCGATGAGCTGGTCAAGACTCATTTCCAGGTACGGATGCGCGTTCGCGTAGTATTTTTGCTCGTCTTGATTTTGTTCCTGCGCGAAGAACCCGCCTGTTTTTTCAGCGCGATCAAAACCCGCCGACACCGCGATTCCACTGCAAAGCAAGTTGCCACCTAGCATGGCCAGTTGCACTGGAACATGAAGCAAAAAAGCTTTTCGCTTCATCGCGTTCACAGCGCAAGTCATTCCTCGTCTCCGATCCGCACGATCCCCGAGAAACCCAACTTAGCCAGGTCCGCGCGCCGTTTTCCCGCGCTAGTTGCGACTTATTATAAACCCTTGAGCAATTCACATTGCCCATCACGCCCTGAAATTGCTGATCGCATGAACCAGGTTTGCATCTAAGTTTCGTTCCGTGCTATTCCGCTGAAGTGATACCGTCTCTAGGTCATTTCCGCAGGGAGGACTTTCATGTCCGAAGTCGTCTACGTCTCCAAAATTACAATTGAACGCAAAAACGGTCCATTGCGAGTAGCGCACCTACCCGGCGAGCCGCAACCCGTAATCTTCAGTGTGCACGGTGCTATCGCCAAGCACTACAAAGTCGACCCTTCAAAAATCAGCGAGTCCCACGCCGCAACCATAGATTATGTAATCGCTTCAACCGCCGGTTGAATGATGGGTACCTTTGGAGGCGCGCTGGAAGCGCGTCAAATCGATGCCAGCAACGGCAAGCTCACCGCGGATGTAACGGGTGAAGTCGAAACGGAAGATAATGTCCTGGTAATCCGCCGCATTCATGTTGCCATGCAGCTCGCCGCTTCACCGGACGTGCGCGACACTGTCGAGCGCGTTCACGGCCTCTACGCCATGAATTGCCCGCTCTACCGCACGCTTCACAAAGCCATCCAACTCTCTTCGTCCTATACCCTGCACGCTCCAGCTGCACCGTAACCCGCGGCTGAAGCCCGCATTACTTCTTGCTCGACGCGCCCTTCCTCGGAACAAAGATCGTCCCCGGCGGTGTAATCTTGTTTACTTGCGAGAAATTTCTCTGATTCAGCGCTAGTCCCAATCG
>JBAVNY010000026.1:0-15381 GCA_049691535.1 Candidatus Acidiferrum sp. | reverse complement strand
CTGAAGAAGGAAGCGGAGACCAAGCGTGACCTGGAAAAGGCCCAGGCGGAAGCGGTGGCACCCGTAACGGTGACTCGCGTTCTGAGCTATGCCAAGGCTTCTTCGTTGAAAGACGTGCTGAAGAAGTTTCTATCAGCGCGCGGAGATATTTTGGCTGATGAGCGTTCCAACCAGTTGGTGATTCGCGATATTCCCTCGACGATCCCAACGATTGACAACCTGATCCGGCAACTGGATCGCAAATCGCAGCAAGTGGAAATCGAAGCGCGGGTGATTGCAGCGTCGCGTTCCTTCTCGCAAGACATCGGCGTACAGTGGGGCTTTGCGGGGACGACAACCAGCGGGCGCACGATCTTCGGAGGAAACCCGAACGTGGGTGTGAGCCCAATCCAGACAGGTACGGGAATTCCGCAGCCTCCGTTGGTGACAACACCGACGAGCAGCAGCGGAGGCAGTACGACTCCGGGCTTGCCCTATAACGTGAACCTGGGCGCAGGCGTACCGACCAGCGGACTTTTCTTAGGTCATCGCTCCCCGAACTTCGCCGTCGACCTGTTCATTTCCGCGGCGGAAGCGAAGGGCGTCGGCAAATTGCTCTCGAAGCCGAAGGTAATTACGCAGAACAACGAAAAGGCGACGGTGAAGCAAGGTACCAAGATTCCGATCCAGACGACCATCAACAACACGATTTCGGTGCAGTACATTGACGCGGTGTTGAAGTTGGAAGTGACGCCGCAGATCACCGCCGAAGGCACCGTGTTCATGGACGTGCTGGTAGAAAACACCCAGATCGACAACGGTATTCCACGCGTGCAAGGTATTCCAGCGTTGGATACCCAGTCCGCGGAAACGAAGGTGCTGGTGGCAGATGGCGGAACAGTAGTCATCGGCGGCATCATCGTGACGCAACAGCAGACGGACATTACCCAGGTACCAATCGTGGGCAGCTTGCCGCTGATTGGCCACCTGTTCAAGCGGACTTCGACGACCGTGTCTTCACAAGAACTGCTGTTCTTCCTGACGCCACGCATCATCCCTGGATGATCAGCGGTTTCCGGCAACGAGCCAAGCAGCAGAACTGACAAATTCGGGTAAACTGGAATCGAGGAGGCGCGAGTCTCCTCGATTTTTTTATGGCGACTGACTACTCCAAGCGACGAGCGGCAATCAGGCGAGAGCTGAAGCAGCGGAAGATCGACGGTCTGCTGGTGACGCATGCCCCGAATTGGTATTACCTGACCGGGTTCACCGGCGAGTCGGGAGCGCTGGTTCTTTCTGAGGATGGAGCGACGCTGATTACCGATGGCCGGTTCACGGTGCAGGCCAAGGAAGAGACATCTGGCGTCGAAATCGAATTGCAGAAGGGCGGGCTGTACGACGCGGTGGGCAATTTCCTGAAGCAGGCGCGGTATGAGCAGGTGGGGTTTGACCCGCAACACTGGACCGTGGCGCAGATGACGGTGCTGCGGAAGGCGATTCGCGGGCGCTGCCGAACGAGCGAAGCGACGGGGATAGTGGAAGCGCTGCGGATGAAGAAGGATGCGCAGGAACTGGCCACAATGCGCAAGGCAGCCCATCTGGCGGGCGAGGTGTTCGAAAGCGTGCTGAAGATGGTGCGGCCGGGCGTGCGGGAAATGGAAATTGGGGCGGAGATCGAGTACCAGATGAGGAAGCGGGGAGCCAGCGGAGCGTCGTTCGAGAGCATCGTAGCTTCGGGGAAACGCGGAGCATTGCCGCACGCGCGACCAACCGCTAAGAGGCTGAGGAAAAATGAGTTGGTGGTGCTGGACCTGGGTGCTATACTCGCCCATTACTGCAGCGATATGACACGCACGGTATACCTTGGTAAG
This sequence comes from Candidatus Acidiferrum sp., assembly GCA_049691535.1. Taxonomy (GTDB): domain Bacteria; phylum Acidobacteriota; class Terriglobia; order Acidiferrales; family UBA7541; genus Acidiferrum. The sequence continues at coordinate 13,531 of JBAVNY010000026.1, read as the reverse complement.
GCTTCGAGCCGGGTTCGGCAGTGGTATGCGGCGGTACAGGAAGCGCAAGCAGCCGGGGTGCATGCTGTAAAGGCAGGCGTCACCTGTGGGGAAGTGGACGCTGCGGCGCGGGATGTACTGAGGAAGGCCGGCCTGGAAGAAAAATTCGTACACAGCACGGGTCATGGGTTGGGTTTGGAAGTACATGAGGAACCGCGGATAGCGCGCGGGCAACAAGTTCGACTCGAAGCGGGAAATGTTGTAACAATTGAACCGGGCGTATATTTCGAAGACGCTGGGGGCATCCGAATCGAGGATGAAGTGGCAGTGCACGGCGACAAAAGCGAAGTGTTGACCCGCGTCAAGCGGGATCTTATCGAACTCTGAAAAAAGGCATGAAACGGAAAAAGCCTGCGCAAGCCAGTGGAAGTGGGTCGTTTGATAAACCGGAAATCGGGCAGATTGAAGAATTGCTGCGCTTCATGAGCGAGCACAACCTGGAGGAATTTGAATACGCCAGGGGCGATCTGCGAATCCGACTGAAGAAACCGAGTACCCACGTGGTGGCGGCAGCCGCGCCCGCGCCAGCAGCGGAGATTATTGTGCCTTCGGCGGTGGCCGCGCATGGCGGGGATGCTCCGCAATCCGGGGCAGCGATGAATGTGCGAGCTAACGAGGACTTGCATCTGGTGAAGTCGCCGATTGTGGGGACATTTTATGGATCACCGAGCCCGGGATCGGAATCGTTCGTGAAAATTGGGAGCCATGTGGATGTGGGGCAGACCCTGTGCATCGTGGAAGCGATGAAGTTGATGAATGAAATTGAGTCGGAAGTGAGCGGAGAAGTGCTGCGGATCTTCGCCGAAAACGGACAGCCCGTAGAGTACGGGCAACCGCTGTTTGGGATACGTCCGAGCCGGAAACGCTAGCCGGCCCGCCTGACTATGTTCCGGAAAATTCTTGTAGCCAATCGCGGGGAAATCGCCCTGCGAGTCATCTGCGCCTGTAAAGAACTGGGGATCTCGTCGGTAGCGGTGTATTCGGAAGCCGACCGAAACGCGCTGCACGTACGGTATGCGGACGAAGCGGTGTGCATCGGACCGCCACGCAGCAGTGAAAGTTACCTGAACATTCCGCATGTAATCAGCGCGGCGGAAATCACCAATGTGGATGCTATCCATCCCGGATACGGCTTCCTGTCGGAAAACGCCAATTTTGCGAAAGTGTGTGAAGCATCGGAGATTACGTTCATCGGGCCACGCCCGGAAGTGATCGAGATGATGGGAGAGAAGGACCGCGCGCGACGCGAGATGAAGACCGCCGGGCTGGCGACGATTCCTGGCAGCGAAGGTGTGGTGGAAGGCGAAGAACAGCTTGGCAAAGAAGCGGAGCGCGTTGGGTATCCACTGATTTTGAAAGCGGCGGCGGGCGGCGGCGGGCGGGGCATGCGCATGGTGCGGAATAAGGGCGAGTTGCTGGCCGCGTACCAGACGGCGCGAAGCGAGGCGCAGCAAGCGTTTGGAACACCCGATGTGTACATGGAAAGGTTTCTGGAGCACCCGCGACACATCGAGGTGCAAGTGTTGGGCGACCAGCATGGCAAAGTGATCCACCTGGGCGAGCGGGAATGCACGATTCAACGGCGGCACCAGAAGTTGGTAGAAGAGTCGCCTTCGCCGGTGATGGACGCCAAGCGGCGCAAAGATTTGGGCGCAAAGGTAGTGAAGGCGCTGGAAGCGATTGGATACACGAACGCGGGAACGGTGGAGTTCCTGATGGACGAAGACGGTTCGCTGTATTTCATCGAGATGAACACGCGAATTCAGGTGGAGCATCCAGTAACGGAGTTTGTAACTGGAGTGGACCTGGTGAAGGCGCAGATTCGCATTGCAGCGGGAGAAAAACTGGAGAACGCGGTGGGAGAGATCAGTTTTTCGGGACATTCGATTGAGTGCCGGATTAATGCGGAAGATCCGGAGACGTTTGTGCCATCGGCGGGACGAATCACGACGTTCCAGGCGCCCGGAGGGACGGGCGTCCGGGTGGATTCGGCAGCACATTCCGACGCAGTGATACCGCCGTATTACGATTCGCTGATCGCCAAGCTGGTGGTAAAGGGGCGAGACCGGACCGAAGCGATCGGAAGAATGAAGCGGGCACTGGAAATGTTCGCGATTGAAGGAATCAAGACGTCGATTCCGCTGCACCGGCGGATCATGGCGCACCCGGATTTCGTGGCCGGAAAATTCGACACGCACTTCATCGAAAAGCTATTGAACACCAGCGAAAAATAGACGTGGATGCGCCTTGTGAGGGCGATGCTCTCTGTGATATTAGACGCAGGAGTGGCGACGGTCCGCTTCCTGGCGGTTCAGGGGCTTGAAGCGGCGTTGGCGTAAGTTCAGGCGGGTGATTCGGAGTTCGCGCATTCGCACATCGACAAGCACATACGAGCTACGACAGACTGCCGTGAAGCCTGCGGCGAAGAACTGAGGCGGGCGAAGAATGGCGGAGTCGAGTATCGCAATACCATCCCAGGAAACTAAATCAGAGCACGGATTTGTACGGGCCATCGGTCTGTTTGACGGCACGATGATCGTGGTCGGGTCGATGATTGGATCCGGCATTTTCATTGTGGCGGCGGATATTTCGCGGCAGACCGGGTCGGCGGGCGGGTTGCTGCTGACATGGGTGCTGACGGGATTGATGACGATTGCGGCGGCGCTTTCCTATGGAGAGTTGGCGGCGCTGTATCCGCATGCGGGCGGGCAGTATGTGTATTTGCGAGAAGCGTTTTCGCCGCTGTGGGGATTTCTGTACGGCTGGACATTATTCTTGGTGATTCAGACGGGAACGATTGCAGCGGTGGCAATTGGGTTCGCGCGGTACCTGGGGGTATTGTTTCCGGCGATTTCACCGAAGACGTGGGTGATTGCGCCGATTAATTTGTCGTCGAAGTTTGCGATCAGCCTGTCGGTGCAGCAATTGGTTGCGGTGGTGATGATCATTTTCCTTACGTACCTGAATACCCGCGGAGTACGGCTGGGGAAATGGATTCAGAATATTTTCACGTCGGCAAAGATTTTGGCATTGGCAGGATTGATTTTGCTATGCGTGTTCGTGGCTCGGAATGCCACGGCGATTGAGGATAATTTCACGCACCTGTGGGCGATACGCGGGGCGCAAACGATTGAGCCGGGAGTGGGATTCCTGAAGAGCATTTTGCCTACGGTGACTGCGGCGAGCGGGTGGTATGGCTTGCTGCTGGCGCTGGCGGTGGCGCAGGTGGGATCGCTGTTTTCCGCGGATGCCTGGAACAACATCGGGTTTACAGCGGCGGAAGTGAAGAATCCGAAGCGCGACGTGGCGCTGTCGATGGCGTTCGGAACGATCATCGTGATTTCCTTGTACTGCCTGGCGAATCTGGCCTACCTGTTCGCACTGCCGTTAGGGCAAATTCAAAACGCGCCGGATGATCGAGTGGCGACGGCGGCGCTTTCGGCAATTTTTGGAGCGAAGGGCGCGCTGATCATGGCGGTAGCCATCATCATTTCGACCTTTGGCTGCAACAACGGATTGATTCTGGCGGGATCGCGAGTGGCGTACGCCATGGCCAAGGATGGATTATTTTTTAAGGCGACGGGGAAGCTGAACAATAAAGGCGTGCCGGGAGTGGCGCTGCTGCTGCAAGGGGTGTGGATCGTGGTGCTGATTTTGATGCGCACCCGGAAGCCGGATGGCAGCTACGGAAACGTGTACAGCAATTTGTTGGATTATGTGGTGTTCGCGGCGCTGCTGTTTTATGTGCTGACGATTGTGGGAATTTTCGTGTTGCGGATTAGAAGGCCGGATGCGGAGCGTCCGTATAAGGCGTTCGGATATCCGTGGATACCGCTGCTGTATATTTTGGCGGGAACGGGAATCATGGGCGTGCTGCTGCTGTACAAGACGGACACGGCCGGAGGCGGCGTGGTGATTGTGCTGCTGGGGCTGCCGGTGTACTGGCTGTGGTCGCGGAAAAAGAGCGCGGAGCAGAACGCGAAATTGGGAAGTGCGGACGGAAGGTAGCGCAAAGGGAGGAATTGCATGTCCTTGTTTACAAGGAAACCGTTAAGCACGCTGCTGGCGGAAGCGAAGGAGACCGGCGAGCATAGCTTGAAACGAACGCTGGGACCGTTTCAATTGACGGCGTTGGGAGTTGGCGCGGTGATTGGCGCCGGAATTTTCGTGTTGTCGGGCTTGGGCGCGCATTATGCGGGTCCCGGATTGATGCTGTCGTTCGTGATTTCCGGGCTGGGCTGTGCATTTGCGGGGCTGTGTTACGCGGAATTTGCGGCGATGATTCCGCTGGCGGGAAGCGCGTATACCTATGCGTATGCAACGCTGGGCGAGTTATTGGCGTGGATTATTGGTTGGGACTTGACCTTGGAATACGCGATGGGCGCGAGCACGGTCTCGTCGGGTTGGTCGAATCACTTCATTGAACTGCTGAATATTTTTCACATCAAGATGCCGCTGTGGCTGGCGTATGACCATTGGACGGGATTGTCTACGGCGGAAAAAATTGTGGCGCGCGAAATGGCCCGAGTGCAGGACCCTTCGCTGATGCCAGGGACACAGGCGTTTTTGGATAAGGTGAGCGCCATTGTTGGCGCGCATTCTCCAGAATTGATGCAACGCGCACACGATCTGGTGGGAGCGCCGCGAATTTTCGGGATGGAAATTGGATTCAACCTGCCGGCATTTCTGATTGCGCTGGTGATCACAGCGATTCTGGTAATCGGGATTAAAGAGAGCGCGCGGTTTAACGCGACGATTGTGGTGATTAAGGTAGCGGTGGTGCTGTTCGTGATTGCGCTGGGCATTCACTATATCGATACGAAGAATTGGGGGACGGACTGGCACTCGTTTGCGCCAATGGGATTTGGTGGCATAGGAGCGGGTGCAGCATACATTTTCTTTGCGTATATCGGATTTGACGCGGTGTCGACGACGGCGCAAGAAGCAAAGAATCCGCAACGGGACTTGCCGATCGGGATTATTTTGTCGCTGCTCATTTGCACGTTTTTATACATTGCGGTAGCCGGCGTGTTGACGGGGATGGTGCGCTGGCAGGACGTGAATATTGAGGCGCCGATCGCGCTGGCGTTCATGGATCGAGGGCTGACTACGGCGTCGCACGTGATTACGCTGGGAGCGTTGGCCGGATTAACGAGCGTGATGCTGGTGATGTTGCTGGGACAAACGCGGGTGCTGTATTCGATGGCCAACGACGGATTGCTGCCGCGGAAGTTTTTTGCGGCAATTCATCCGCGGTTCCGGACGCCCTGGAAGAACACGATTCTGGTGGGATTGCTGGCGGCGATTGTGGGCAGCGTGACACCGATTGATGATATCGGGAAGATGGTGAACATCGGCACGCTGCTGGCATTCGTGATTGTGTGCATCGCGGTGATGGTGCTGCGGAGCACGGACCCGCAACAATCAAGACCGTTCCGGACGCCGCTGGTGCCCTTCGTGCCGATTCTGGGCATCGCATTCAACGGATACATGATGTACAAACTGGGCTGGATCAATTGGGCGCGCCTGATCATTTGGTTGATCATTGGATTGGTGGTGTACTTCACGTATGGACGGCACCACAGTCGGGTAAGCAATCCTGAACTGTACAAAAAGTAACGCGAGTCGCGAGTAAGCGAATATACCGAGCTCAACCTACAATGAAAGAGACGCTTCGGCCGAGATGGGAATCGGGTAAAGTGTCTCTTCTGCCGCACAGCCATGAAAGAGAAGGAAAATAACCGGAAAGATTTCTGGAAGAGCTTGTCGAAGCTCGACTGGGCGGCTATTGCTGTGTTTGCGCTGGGAGTGTGGGCGGCGCTGCCGATTAATCCATTGCGAGCTCAACAAGGATTCGGGCTGCTGCGACTGCTGGGAATTATTGCGGGCGCGTATTTGTTCTACCGGTTCTGGAGCCGGTGGCGCAGCCAAATCATGTGGAGTCTGCGCAACCGGCTGATCGTGGCGTATTTGTTTGTGGCGGTGGTGCCGATTCTGTTGCTGCTGATCCTAGCGAGTTTGGGTGGACAGATTTTGTATTCGCAGCTTGCGGCGTATTTGCTGTACCACGATGTGCAAGACCGGATTGCCCTGCTGAACGATTCAGCAGCGCACATTGCGGCGGCGGAAGTGTCGACGCCGGGGACGATAGATGATCGGACGCTGGAGATCGCGCTGGCGCGAGAGATAGAGATGGCGCGCGGCAAAGAATTGCCGGACCTGATTATGAATTTCGCGATGTCGCCGGAGCATTTCCGAGATGTGGCGGGGCCGAACGCGCATGCGTTTGCGGGGCTACTGCAGGTTGGGAATCAATTGAGTTTGACGGCGATGCGGGAAGTGGATTCACCGCGCGGGAAAAAATATGTGGGAATGAGCGTCCCGGTGACCACGGAATTTCTGGAAGGAATTGCGCCGGACCTGGGACCGATTGAAGTCACCTTGGCGCAAAGAGTAGATGACCCGACGCCGGTACAAATTGGGGCGAAGTTTTACAAGGGAATCGGAAGAGTGACGAGCCACAAACGAGTGTTGCTGCCTGCGGAATCCTGGATGGACCCGGTGGTGGACGGATTTTCGCAGTTTGAAGCGACGTATGTGGGGCCAGACGACAAGGTGGAGAAACGGCATCCAGTGTTTGCGTTTTTCAAGGCGCGGCGGTCAGAGCTGAATCACAGGATTTTCGCGTCGGTAGGAGACTTGAGCGGTGCAAAGGTTTTTGAGTTGAAGCTGATTGCGGTGGGATTGCTACTGATTGAGATTGTTGCGTTGTGGATTGGATTTGTGCTGACTCGGGCGATCACCAGGACAGTGTCAGAGTTGTATCGCGCGACGCAATTTGTGCAGGAAGGAAATTTTTCGCATCGAGTGCGAGTGGAGCGGCACGATCAACTGGGAGTGCTGGGAGAATCGTTTAATTCGATGACCAGTTCGATCAGCCGGCTGGTGACGGAGCAGAAACAGTTGCAGCGTTTGGAGAATGAGATATCCATTGCGCGGGAAGTGCAGGACCAATTATTTCCGCGGAATCTGCCGCATGTGGAAGGTGTGGAGATTGATGCGATTTGTAAGGCAGCGCGCAGCGTTAGCGGGGACTATTATGATTTCATTCAGCTGACGCCGACGCATGTGGCGATTGCGATTGCGGATATTTCGGGGAAGGGAATTTCCGCGGCGCTGCTGATGGCCAGTTTGCAAGCGGCATTACGCAGCCAATTGCTGACGGCGGGTAGCGAGACGATGAGCACGGCGGAATTGGTGACGCGATTGAATCGACATGTGTATTTGAGTACGGGAGATGACCGGTTCGCGACATTTTTCGTGGCGATTTACGATACGGTGTCGCGAAAATTGCGGTACACGAATGCGGGGCATTTGCCAGGATTGTGCTTGTGGGAGGGAAAGGCGATTCACCTGGGAGCGGGGGGAATCGTTTTGGGGATAGTAGACGAGTATGATTTTGAAGAGGGGATTGTGGAGGTACCGGGAGAAGCGGTGCTGGTGGGCTACAGCGACGGATTGATTGAGCCGGAAAATGATTATGGAGAGCAGTTTGGAATTTCGCGGTTGGAGGCAGCGGCACAGCGAGTAAGGCAGTACACGCCGCGGAAGATTGCGGAAGCGTTGATGACGGCGGCGGAGGAGTGGTCGGGGAGTCCGGAGCAGGCGGATGATATGACGGTGATTGTGGCGAAGTTGCGGTGAGACAAGAGAATGGAAAGTGAAAAATTGAAACTTAAAATTGAGGTTCACGAGTTGAGAGGCTCAAGGTTCGAGAGTTCAGGAGCTCGCGGGCTGCGATCAGTGGTAGGAAGTTGGTCGTGGGGACGGTAGCGGAGATTTTGAGTGGTGGGATATTTGGGGGAAGGCCTCACCCCTGAAGGGGTGAGCTACAGAGGGAGAATGTTGCTGCGAAATAGGGTGGCGTTGGTTACGGGAGGTAGCCGGGGAATTGGGCGGGGCATCGCGTTGAAGTTGGCCCAGGAAGGGGCGCGCATTGCGATTGCTTACCGGTCGAATAAAGGCGCGGCGCAACTGGCGCTGCGACAAATGCAGGCGGCCGGAGCGGACTGCGTGGCCGTGGAAACGGATATTAACGAACAGGGTCGCGCGGAACAGTTGGTGGAGACAGTGGTGGACCGGTTCGGTCGGCTGGACGTGCTGGTAAATAACGTGGGGGATTTTCGGTGGGGGACGCTGGCGGAATCGTCGGCGGGCGAGTGGAGGAGCATTTTCGAGTCGAACGTGATGACGGTGTTCGTGATGTGCCGGGCGGTGTTGCCGCACATGCGCAAGTCGCGCTGGGGAAGAATTATTAATTTGGGGGCGGTGGGAGCGGAACGGGCGTTCGGACAGGCGAAGATTTCGGCGTACGCGGCGGCGAAAGCGGCGGTGGTGGCGATGTCGCGTTCCCTGGCGTTGGAGGAGGCGAAGAGCGGCGTGACGGTGAATGTGGTGAATCCGTCGAGCATTGATGAGAAGGATTTGACGTTGGAGGAAGCGCGCAAGATGCGGGACGCGCGGTTTCCGATTGGGCGGCCGCCCACGGTGGAAGATGTGGCGGCGGCGGTGGCGTTTTTCGCGTCGGAAGAAGCGGAATACGTGACCGGGCAAGTGGTGAATGTGAGCGGTGGCTGGATGATGTAGGGCGCGGGTTGGCGATTCGCCTGACGAGAATGAGATGAAAGCACTGACAGTGGCGGAGATGCGGGAAGTGGACCGTTTAACGACGGAGCGCTTTGGCATTGCCAGCTACGATTTGATGGAAGCGGCGGGAACGCAGGTCGCAGAAGTTTTCCTGGAACATTATGGGTACGGGAATGGCGATGCGCCGGGGCGGGTGTGCGTGCTGTGTGGCAAAGGGAACAATGGCGGAGATGGATTTGTGGTGGCGCGACAGTTGCGCGAGGAAGCGGAGTCCGTGGAGGTTTTTCTGTTGGCGGCGCCGGAGGAATTGAAGGGGGATGCGGCGAAGAATTTAGGACGTTGGAGTGAAGAGGGTGGAAGCATTTCGGTGATTCGAAATGGAAGCGATTGGGAGAAGGCTTGGCCTGCGGTGGCGGGAGCGGAAGTGATTGTGGACGCGCTGCTGGGCACGGGAATTCGCGGTCCGGCGATGGGGTTGATAGCGAAGGCGATTGAGGATGTGAACCGGTTGTCGCGGCAGGCGACGGCGGTAAATCCGGCGTGGATTGTGGCGGTGGATACGCCGTCGGGGCTGCCGTCGGATGGAGAAGATGCGGAAGGTCCGGTGCTGGATGCGCACCTGACGGTGACCTTCACGGCACCCAAGATTGGGCAATTGATTTCGCGGCAAGCGGGCAGTTGCGGGAAATTGATTGTGCGTGGGATTGGGACGGCGGAAGAATTGGTGGAAGAAGTTGGGAAAGGGAAGTTGCGCTGGGCGGGGCCGGAAGAATTCGCGGGAATGCCGCTGATCCGGAAAGAGGATGGGCACAAAGGGAAGTATGGGCATGTGCTGGTGGTGGCGGGATCGGTAGGAAAGTCCGGCGCGGCGGTGATGGCGGCGAGTACGGCGTTGACGGCAGGAGCGGGACTGGTGACGGTGGCGACGCCGGAGCCGGTGCAGGCGCTGGTGGCTGCGGCGCATGCGGAATTGATGACGGAATGGATGCCGGCTACGGATTCGGGCGGGATCGCGGGCGCGGCGCTGCAGAGCGGGCGATTCGAGGCGGCGCTGAAAGGGAAGACGGTGCTGGCGATTGGGCCGGGACTGGGAACAGATCGTGAGACGGAAGAATTTGTGCGGCGAGTGATTGCGGAAACGGATTTGCCGATGGTGCTGGATGCGGATGGGCTGAATGCGTTTGCCGGGCGGGCGGACTTGTTGGCCGCGAAGAAGACGAAGTATTTGGCGATGACGCCGCATCCGGGCGAAATGGCGCGACTGCTGGGAAAATCGATTGCGGAAGTGCAGGCGGATCGGGTGAAGGCGGCTACGGAGGCTGCGCGGACGTGGAACGCGTTTGTGATCCTAAAAGGATTTCATACGATTTTGGCTTCACCTGCGGGCGAGATCTTTGTGAATACGACGGGAAATGCTGGGTTGGCCAAAGGCGGAAGCGGCGACATTTTGACCGGATTGCTGGCGGCGCTGATTGGGCAATTTGGGACGGATGATTTTCTGCGGGTGCTGGCGCTGGGAACATATTTGCATGGCGCGGCCGCGGATTTACTGGCGCAGGGCATGGACGTGTCTGGAATGCTGGCGGGGGAAGTGGCGATGACGGTGCCGTACGCGCGGCGGAAGCTGGTGAAGGAGCTGCGGGCGCGTGGCTGAGGAAGTGATCACGCATTCCGCGGAAGAAACGATTGCGTGGGGGCGCGAGTTTTCGAAAAGGTTGCGGGCTCCGGTGCTGGTACTGCTCTCGGGGGAATTGGGAAGCGGCAAGACGACGGTGTCCAAGGGAATTGTGGCCGGACTGAACGCAGCGACGGAAGATGAAGTGACGAGTCCGACGTTCACGTTGCTGCATGAATACGGGAAGAGCGGAGAGGTATTTCACGGGGACTTGTACCGGATTGAGAGTTTTGCGGATTTTGAGACGTTGGGAGTAGAGGATATTTTCGCGCGGCCAGCGGTGGTGATTCTGGAGTGGTCGGAGAAATTCCCGTTAAAAACCCCTTGGCCGGAGATTCGGGTGCGGCTGGAACATCTGGGCGGAGACGTGCGGCGCATTACAGTGCTCTAAGCTATTGATTCGGCATGACCTGCTTACCTTCTGGCTACCCCTGTACCTTGGATTCCTTGCGGGGGGCAAAGGCCACTGTTAGCTTGAAAAAGAGCGAGCTGACAACGGGCTTATGACCAATGAGAATCCTCAAAACGGCGTAATGGCTTCGAATCGCAATGACCTGCGCAGCTACAGCGTGACGCTGCCGATGGGTTCGCTGGCGATTGGCGTCGACAACATTCATCACGATGTTTTTCTGAGCCCGAAGTTTGTGCACGCGGCGCGCGACTACCTGTTTGATCTGATCCGACAAAATGCGAGCAATACCTATCTGCCCGGCGTGGAGTTTCGCACGTCGAAGCCTGCGGATTCGATGGCGTTTCGCAAGCTGTTGACGGAAGTGATGCAGAGTTCGCTGACTACGGCGAAACATCAGAAAAATATTGAGATCGACATTCTATTCCGGCTGGCGCTGCTGAAATTTCTGAGCACGGAATTGCTGGGCCAGTTTGGCAACGTGATTCTGGATGGCAAGGAATACATCCGCAAGCGCGGCGAATATTACGAGCGAAGCCAGCAAGCGCATGTGATCAAGGCGCGATTGTCGGAGATGCAGTCGGCGCGGCGCGACGTGATCCGGCTGGTGGGGCAAGTGGTGGCGCAGATCGTGATCGATATTGAAGACAACGTGATCGCCAAGGCGCGGCGGGCGCTGTTTGGGGACGAGTTCACATCGTATTACGACATTTTGAAGAACCGGCTGATATTTCTGGATGGCGGCAAGGACGATTTTTATTTTCTTGAGCATTATGTGCTGCTGGGGAATTACACGCGCGATCCGGATCGATTTGAAGCCATGGATACGCTGTTCCAGGAATTTCTGAAGGAAGCGGGTGTGCGGGTGCAGCAGGAGGGCGAAGGCTCGGAGGCGGCGCAGAGTCACCGGAACTTGTTGGGAGAGGCAGAGCAGTTGCGGCAGGACATTGTGTCGCTGGAAGAACAGCGAGAAACGCTGCGCAGGAAGTTGGATCGCGGCGATGGATTGCTGAATAAATTTTTGAGCGCGGGCGATCCGGCGGAGTTGCGGGCTTCGTTTCGCGATGTGGAGATGCGGTTGAAGGCGCAGCAGGTGCGACTGGAAGGAATGGCGCCGCGGCTGGATCTGGCCAAGCAACAAGTGGATTTTGTGCACAAGGATTACCAGGGAAAGCTGGGAGATTATTTGAACGAGCCGGAGAACGCGCGGCGATTGTTTGATGCGGCGAGCGCGGAAGGCGAGGAGAAGGCGGTTCGTACGAAATTGCTGGGACAATTCACGAGTTGGCTGGAGCAACGAGAATTGATGGTGCATATCCTGGCGAGCTATGAGATCCGGCCGATTGCGGGGGATTTTTGCCCTCCAGTGCACTTGCAGCAATTGCGGAAGGCGCTGGTGACCAGAGAAGAAGCGAAGCGAGTGGAGGAGATGTTGAAGCAGGTGCCGGCGAAGCGGCTGTCGATGAAGCCGCTGGAGGAAATTTCGAGGCGGATTCGGAGATATTCGCGGGACGAGACGCAGGCGGCGGTGCTGCGCTTTGCGACAGACTTTTTACGATTGCGGCGAGACTTACGGGACGCGGAGCACGTGGCCGCGTGCATGGAACGCATTAATCTGATTACCGCCGAGAAGGTGCGCGAACTTTCGCGGATGAACAACCGGTTGTACGAATGTTTGATGAAGCAGGAAGCGCGGCCGGAGCAGGATCAGGTGGTGTCGCACGTGATTATCAAGGCGGACGTGCGCGGGTCGACGAAGATGACGCAGGATTTGCTGGCACGTGGATTGAGCCCGGCGTCGCACTTCAGTTTGAATCTGCACGAACCGGTGAAACGGCTGCTGGATCGCTATTCGGCGAAGAAGGTGTTCATCGAGGGCGACGCGATTGTGCTGGCGATATTTGAGACGGAGGGATCGCAGTCGTACGCGCGGGCGGTGGCCAAGGCGTGCGTGCTGTCGCGGCAGATTTTGGCGGTGTGCAATTCGTATAACGATGGAGCGGCTTCGAGCGAGTTGCCGGCGCTGGAAATCGGGATTGGTGTGGCGTTTCAGGGGTCGGCGCCAACGTATTGGACCGATGGCGAGTCGAAAATCATGATTTCGAAAGCTTTGAATTTGTCGGACCGGTTGTCTGGCTGCGCGAAACTGGCGAGGCGCATGCTGGCGGGCCAGAAGAGTCTGTTCTCGGTATTTCAATTTTTGACGGCGATGGAAGGCGCGTCGGCGGAAGAGTTGGACGAGTTTTTGGTGCGTTTTAACATGAACGGAATTGAGTTGAATGAGGAAGGGTTTTTGAAATTGGCGGAAGAAATTTCGCTGGAGAGTATTGATACGAAATTGGAAATGCCGTGGGGCAAAGCGGACGTGACGCTGTACTACGGCGAAGTGCCGATGGGTGAATCGGTGGAGTTGCTGGTATTGCGGAAGGGAACTGCCAAGGAATTGTTGCCGGATGGGAAGATCGGGAAGGCGTCGGACCACAATTATTATGAGGTGTGCACGAGTCCGGCGCTGTATGAGTTGGTGAGCGCGCTGAAGAGAACGCAGGACGTGGGGATTGAGGCGGCGCGAGTTTGAAGCTGTAGAGTGGGACCGTATACTAAGGCGGGGGCGAAAGGGGTCCGGTGACCTTCCCGGCCTTCAAAGCCGGCGATTCGGCCCTTCGCGGGTCGAATGGTGGATTCGACTTCCACACGCCTCCGCCAAGTTAGTTGCTGTGAATCATTTAGCTTTGAATTTGGGTAAGCGGTGGGAATTGGGG
>JBAVNY010000025.1:0-1815 GCA_049691535.1 Candidatus Acidiferrum sp. | reverse complement strand
GTTAGGCTGGCTCAATGCTCTCCACCAGAAAGTTCAGCAGGAAGCTGCCGCATCCGTAGCCTGAGCGGTTTACAATCATTCTATGGCGGCAGACGCGTCTGGGAATGGTGTAGTTCGAAAATCTATCAATGTCACCGGATTTGTGCAGGGCGTTGGTTTTCGCCCCTTCGTCTACCGCCTCGCTAACGAATGTAATTTGGTAGGCTGCATCGCGAACACGCCCGCTGGCGTTAGCATCGAAGTGCAAGGCCCCGCTGCTGCGGTCGAGAGTTTTCTTGCCCGCTTACCACAGGAAGTTCCGCCGCTCGCTAAAATTATTCTGCTCACCCCGCGAGACGCAGAAGTCCAAGCCGACACCTCTTTTCGCATCCTGGCGAGCCGCTTAGATCAGCCACCGGGCGCTCTTATTTCGCCCGACGCCGCCGTCTGTGACGACTGCCTTGGCGAATTGATGAATCCGCGGGACAGGCGCTTTCGCTATCCTTTCATCAACTGCACAAATTGCGGTCCGCGCTTCACTATCATTCGCGACATTCCCTACGATCGCGCTCGCACCTCTATGGCGAGTTTTCACATGTGCGCCGCGTGCCAGGCCGAATACGATGAGCCCGCGAATCGACGTTTCCATGCGCAACCGAATGCCTGCTGGGACTGCGGCCCACAAGTCCGCCTTCTTTCTGCAGAGGGCGAATGGCTGGATGTAGCGGAGCCGATCCGCGAAGCTGCTCGCCTGCTCGAGCAGGGAAGTGCCGTCGCTATAAAAGGTTTGGGTGGATTTCACCTTGCCTGCGACGCCAAAAGTGAAGTAGCTGTCGACCGTTTGCGTTCGCGCAAGCGACGCGTGGAAAAGCCGTTCGCTGTTATGGTGCGCAGAATCGAGGATGCCGAGCGCCTGTGTATTGTTGAACCTGCCGCCCGGCGAGAACTGTTGTCCGTCCAACGGCCGATCGTCCTGCTTCCCAGACGTACGGAAGGCAACGTTGCGACTGACGTTGCACCTCGCAACCGATTTCTTGGAGTTTTCCTGCCGTACACGCCGCTACATCATCTTTTATTGTCCAGCGGTAAGTTTGACGCCTTGGTTATGACCAGTGGCAATCTCAGCGAAGAGCCAATAGCCATTCAGAACGAAGAAGCGGTGCAGCGTCTGAACGGTATTGCCGACGCGTTTCTGGTTCACAACCGTGAAATCCTCCGCCGGTGTGACGATTCCGTAGTGCGCGTCGAAATGGGCTTGCCACAAAAATTGCGTCGCTCGCGCGGATTTGTGCCAATGCCAGTCGCCATCGAACAGGAATCGCAGCCGATCCTCGCGGTTGGCGGTGAGCTCAAAAACACCGTTTGCGTTATTCGCGGAAGAGAAGCTTTCCTCAGCCAGCACGTAGGCGATTTGGAAAATTTGGAAAGCTACGGTTTTTTCCAGGAAGCCGTGGCACATCTTCAACGCATCCTGGAACTGCAGCCAAAAATCATTGCCTACGATCTTCACCCGGATTATTTCTCCACTCGGTGGGCACTCGAAAAGCAAGATGTGCAACTCATTGGTGTGCAACATCACCACGCGCATGTTGCCGCTTGTATGGCAGAGAATCACTTGGATGGCAGAGTGATTGGTATCGCTTTGGACGGCACCGGCTACGGCACCGACGGTGCCATCTGGGGTGGGGAAGTATTGCTCGCCGATTATCTGAATTTCGAACGCGCGGCTCGTTTGCAGTATTTTCCGTTGCCCGGTGGCACCGCCGCGATTCACGAGCCGTGGCGAATCGCTCTTGGTCTTCTGTGCAGGGATTTTGGCAACCAACTGCCCCTTGC
>JBAVNY010000024.1:0-1524 GCA_049691535.1 Candidatus Acidiferrum sp. | reverse complement strand
TTCGCCCAAAAGCCAGTGTTCGAGAAGACGACGCAATATAAAAGGGCGCCCCTTTGAAGTAGGTTTTGATCGTTGCGTCAACGCCTACGGAAAGGAGCACCCTCATGTTGAATGACAAAAAGTATATTGGGATGGATGTCCACAAGGAAAGTATTTCGATTGCGGTGAGGAATGGTGCGGGAAAGATCGTGATGGAATGCGTGATCGAGACGAAAGCGAGCATGATTCTGCAGTTGATCGATGGGCTGCGCGGAGACCTGCACGTCACGTTTGAAGAAGGAACCTGGGCCGCTTGGTTGTACGACCTGCTGAAGCCGCACGTGACGGAATTGGTGGTGTGCGATCCGCGAAAGAATGCCTCCATGAGGGAAGGCAACCAGAGTGACAAGATCGACGCCCGCCGGTTGGCCGAGCTGCTGCGTCTCAATCATCTCAGCCCCGTCTATCACGGTGAACACGGACTACGAAGCCTGAAAGAACTGGTGCGCAGTTATTTGACCATCACGAAAGATCTCGGGCGGGTCATGTCGCGGGTGAAGGCGATTTATCGCAGTTGGGCCATCCCTTGTACCGGCAAGCAGGTCTATGCACCGCGCCATCGTGCCGAGTGGCTGACGAAGATCGGCGAACCGGGAGTGCGCCGGAGGGCGGAGTTTTACTATCAACAACTCGATGCGCTGCGGACCGTGCGTCAGGAAGTGCGGCGGGAGCTGCTCGCAGAGGGCCAGAAACAGCAGGCCTGGAAGCGGCTCTGCCAGATTCCTTCGATTGGTCCGATCCGCTCAGCCGTGCTGCTGGGCATTCTGCAAACCCCGCATCGTTTCCGGACCAAGCGGCAGCTGTGGACCTACAGCGGATTTGGCATCGAGACACAAAGCAGCGCCGATCACCGTAGCGTCAACGGGCAGCTACAACGAGCGAAGAAACAGAACTCCATTCGCGGACTGAACCGCAACTGCAATCACGATCTGAAGAATCTGTTTAAGGGCGCGGCGATTGTGGCCTCCAGCAAACCCGGTCCGTTTCAGGAGTTCTACACAGCCTTGCTGACCAAGGGTATCCGCCCGGAGATGGCGCGTCTGACTTTGGCCAGGAAGATTGCCACCATCGTATTGATCGTGTGGAAGAGAGGAGCGTGCTTCGACGCCCAACATCTAAAACCACAAACAGCTTGAGTGCCTCGGATCGAGTCCGCTCCATCTCCGGGAATCTTTTCTGGCGGTGGCCGTTGGGTTCTCGAGACACTCTGGTTCGAGAGCGAGTCTCAGCTGATTAGTTAGGCGCTGCGTGCTTCGGGCATCTAGTCTCACACCCGACCCTAGGCCCTCTCGGATAACCAGAGAAAGTTATGGGCCACGAGTCCCAAATAGAACTATGGTCGCCAAATTTGACCACTGTTTCTGCTTTGTTGGTTTCGGAACAGACAGGCTTCGTCGCCAAAAAGCGATGAAAACCGCTGGTAGAGAAAACCCAAACGCCACGTCGATGCAATCGAGCAAATGGTGCGGAAGGTCAGAACAGATC
>JBAVNY010000023.1:0-1585 GCA_049691535.1 Candidatus Acidiferrum sp. | reverse complement strand
GGGGCAAGTATGAGAGTTCGTTCGACCCTTCCGAGCCGGAAGCCTATCGCCAGGATGTCCCCAACGCTGAAATTCATATTGTGGACGGCGGCCATTTCGCGCTGGACACGGCTGCCGATGAGATCGCCGCGTTGGTGCGGAACTTTGTCGGTTCTTATGGGAATTCAAGGCAGGGCACTTCGGCTAATTTTGTTGCCAGAACGGCCGTTAACAATCAGTAGCGAAGGAGGTTTGTATGTCTCAGAAAGCCAGCGCCGCGAAGCCTGCTCAGCAAGACGAAGTCCGGCCTCACCAACTCGGGCAGGAGGTTTTCAAAACCATCTTGCCCGAAGATGTCGATTGGAAACCATTCCCGGCGTTCCCACCTTCCGTCCGGCTGGCCGTCGTCGTGGGTCAGCCCTCGGAGCCCGGCCCTTACACCATCAGGGTCAAATCACCCCACGGCGCGAAGTTGATGCCTCACAAGCACCCAGAGGATCGAGTCTACACCGTGATTTCCGGCGTCTTTTATATCGGACTGGGTGATGAATTCGACGCGAGTAAGTTGGAAGCTTATCCGCCCGGCGCCGTGATCGTTCTCCCCGGCAACACGCACCATTTCCACTGGGCGAAATCCGGCGAGTACGTCACGCAAATAACCGCGATGGGGCCGCTTGGTCTGGAGTATCTCAGCGCAAAAGATGATCCGCGAAATAGCAGTGACTGAAAAGACAGCGGGACGTGACGAGTGGTAAATTCCCAGTCCGCGGAAACACTCGCTTCTAGCGTAATGGAAAGGCCCGGGATGAACGATCACCGACCGAAGGAACAGGACTCCAATGTGCGCGATCAGACGATCCGCGCGGCACTGGATCAGCATTGGGCGGCGTCCGATGCCAACGATTTTGAAACGGAGCACCGCATCTATCGCGAGGACGCGGTGCTGGAATACCCGCAGTCTGGCGAGCGAACCCGCGGTCGAAGCAACATCCAGAACCAGCGCGCTAGTCAGCCGAGCAAGAAGCGGTTTACTGTCCGACGAATCATTGGCAGCGGTGATCTTTGGGTCACCGAATTCATCCTGACCTATGACGGCAAGCCGTCCTACACCGTGAGCATCATGGAGTTCAGGGGCGACAAGGTTTGGCGGGAATCTCAGTACTTTGCGGATCCATTCCCGGCTCCCGCATCGCGCGCTCAATGGGTCGAACGGATGGACAACTAATCTCGACGCGTGAGGATTCGCCGGCGGCAGCGCCATTTGCAGTTTGCACATCTTGCGATGGAGGTACAAGCGATGGATTGGAAAGGGTTGGTCCAGTTTGCGCTGATGGGCAACGGTAATTTGCAACAATACGCCATCCTGCTGGTGCGCGTTTCGGTCGGGCTGTTCTTCGCCATCTCCGGCGCAAACAAATTGTTTGTCGCCGGCGGCACGAAACCCGTTTACGACACGCTCGTGCAGGCCAAAATCCCGTTTCCCCGCTTCACCGCTTATTTCGTGTCGGCTGTCGAGTTTTTTTGCGGCTCGCTGGTGGCCGTGGGCTTTTTTTCCAGTTTCGGCAGCGTAGCTTTAATGATTGATATGATTGTCGCTACCCTGACC
>JBAVNY010000022.1:0-1748 GCA_049691535.1 Candidatus Acidiferrum sp. | reverse complement strand
GCATTTTTCACCAGGTCGGGGCCAGTTTGGTCAGGCACCTCGGCATTAAACGTGGTGGTGAATGCTTCAGAAAGCTCCACAAGATTATTGTCGGCGCGCTGCAAGATATTTCGCTCGTAGAAGAAATAGGTAAGCACGGAGAGCAGAATCAAAACGAAGGCGAGCACACCGCTATACCAAAGGGTGAGGCGCACGCGGACTGAATCAAGCATGCGATTTTCTCGTTGGCCCAGATCCGGAAGGAATCGGCGCCTTGCCCCGGGTTTCGGCGGTGCCGACCAGAACATAGCCACTACCGCGTCGAGTTTGCAGCAGCGGTTTCGCCGCGTCATCGCCCAACTTGCGGCGCAAGCGATTGATGTACACTTCAATTAAATTTGAAAAAGGATCGAACGTTTCATCCCACACATGCTCGGCAATTTCTGAACGCCCCACGACGCGGCCGGCGTTTCGCGCCAAAAATTCCAGCAACGCATATTCTTTGGTCGTCAAAGGGATAGAGCGATTGCCGCGTTTCACCGACTGCGATCCCGTGTCAATCAGCAGATCACCGATGATGATCTCTGAGGGACGCAATTCGTTGGGTCGACGCAGCAGTGCGCGCAGTCGCGCCAGCAACTCGCCAAATTCAAAGGGTTTCGTCAGGTAATCATCGGCGCCGGAATCCAGGCCCACAATGCGATCATCAACTCCGTCTCGTGCGGTGAGCATCAGAATCGGCATGCGTTTTCCCGCTGCACGCATGGCGCGGCAGGTGGCAAAGCCGTCCAAGCCGGGAATCATCACATCCAGGATCACAACATCGTAATCGTTGATGTCGACCTGATAGACGGCGTCGTTGCCGTTTGCTACCACGTCAACCGCGTAAGACTGTTCCTGCAGTCCTTTGGTCACGAAGCGCGCAATGCGCGCGTCATCTTCCACCAGCAAGAGTCGCATAGCGGTATCATACGGCAACTCCGTTACAGGCAGCGCGGGACTTTAACCGGTCGCGTCGGATGTCAGCGTTTTAGGGACGTCCCATTACGTGCAGGTGAGCGTAAGGCGAACCGGCCCACATGATGTAGGCCCCAGTAGGTTTGTGGGTGGTCGGCAGTCCGGTTTCTTTGGGATCAAACGGCCACATGATCATCCAGTGCGGCCCGACTGTAATGGCCGGGCTGGTTTTGTCGTAAGGATCGGAATCGCTGCGCTGCGTGGCTCCATTGAGCATGTAGGTGATTCCGGGAACTGTGTTGGTAGGTTTTGGCTTATGCGCCGCGAAGTCTTCCGACCACTGCATGGAAGCCGCGTCTTCACACATCGCCGGCTGACCAACAGTTTTTGGATTTCCCGGCATGCAGGTGAAGCCGTTCGTGCCTTCGCGAAGAACGACGGTGTTGCCCTGCGCATCTTTGTCGATGACTTTTGCGGATTTCGCGATATCCGGTGGCGCAGCGGAGAGAGCCAGCGTGATCTTTGCCTGTTTCGTAGCGTCGATATCGTCCACCGCAACGGCACCAGAGGCATTCGCTGCTCCTGTGTTTCGCAAATAGGTAACGGCAATGCATGCCACTGCGACCGCAATAGCGAAAAACAGCAGATTCCGGTTGACAGAATTCATCGTGAACTCCTGTTCGGCGTCGCCCGTATATGGCCGCTAATTTATTGCCAGCCTCCGCCCAGTGCGCTGTAGAGTTGCACAACTGAAAGCGCTTCCCCTTGTTGTGCACTCACTAAATTAAGTTGCGCCGAGTACAGGCTGGAAT
>JBAVNY010000021.1:0-2409 GCA_049691535.1 Candidatus Acidiferrum sp. | reverse complement strand
ATCGCGAAGCTTACCGACGATATGGCGCGGGCTTTGAACAGGGTGCGGACTAACGCCACTCCACGAACGCCGGACCAAATCGAAACGTGCGCGCGCGAATGGGTGCAGTCGAAATTCAAGGCGCATGCCAAGGCAAAGGCCCGCGAAGGACTCTGGCCGCACGTGCAATGGCAGTACCATCTCGTCCATGCACGAGTCCGCGAGCGCCGGGAGCTTGAGGTGTTTCAAAGGGAAGGCGTCACGTGTCACTCGTTCCGCCAATTGCTCGCCGATTTGTCCCTTCGCAAGGATCACTCCTTTTCCGGCTCGGCCGGCGGCGATCTAGCCGAGATCGTCAGCTATTATAATTCGCCAGAAGACTAGCGCTCACGCGCATCATGAAGCGCACTCGCACGCGGGAGACCGATCGGAACGGACGCGCCGCTCATGGTTCCGCTGGGCGGCTTAGATGTGCGGCACTTACATCGCGGAGGCTACGCCATAACCACAGCGGATTGGGCGGCTTGAGTTCAAGCAGGCAAACCCTCACTTTTTTACGGCGGTCGTTTTTTCGCTTGCGAGACGAATAGCTTCGCTGGTTCTGTCGTCAGTGGCGTAAGATTCTAGTAGAGTATTTCCCACCAGAGGGCCGGGTATCCCTGCAATATAATCTTTCCATTTGCCAGCTCGATTGTCATCGGCTCTATACATGGCGTCGACAACAGAAATCAGGAGTCCTGCGACAATAGTAACGGCAGCCTGATCTGCACTCGAAAGTTTTCTATATTCGTCCACGCTACTTAATCCCGCTCCGCATGTGTGACTTACACACTCATCGTATTTGGTCAGGTAGGCCAGCATCATCTGGCTAAGTTGCCCTTCGCTCTCGAGATGTTGAGTATCGTTGGCATAGTGTACCGTTATACCGAGGCTTATAATTGAAACGATTAATGCAATCAGAGCCATGATGGCTGTGACGCTCTCGGCCCTCAATCCCTTGAAAATATTTCGGCACACAGACTGACGTTAGCCCAGATAAGGGCGATGCACCAAGCTCGCATGAGTTAAGCCGACCCCGCGCCGTCACCTGTTCGGTCGAAAAAACAGCAATAGTCCCCCTGGCCTCAGGGAGTCGCGCGGCGTGTGCGGCGCCTGGCCCATCCGCCCCGGCTGGCCCCTAGGGTAGCGGCCCGGTCGCGGGAGCCGGGTTATTCGCTAAACGCTGCCCTGATTTACGGCGTCTTTCGCAGGCGCGCCCCTGAGGCCGCTCACAGCCCCGCCGACCCCACCAGGCACCGGCCAGAGTCGAAACGGCCGTCTGGGCGCGGCGCCGCATCACGTGGCGAGGCGGTTTGGCGGGCCAGGCGACGGCGGCGGCTTCTGGCGAGCTACGCCGACAAGGGCGGCAGGGGCGTGAGGAAAACCTCGCCCCGCCGATAATCGGCACCGCTTGCTGCTGCGCGAGCCGTTGCGACTGTTCAGAACCCCGCCGCCGCGCGCGAACCGCAAATTGCGCGGAGAGGAGGAGAAATCATCGGCGTGCGAGCATCCACACGATTAGGTTTCCCTAAGGCCCAGCAGACGTCGAGGCCCCGCCACCTGTCGCGGCACTAGTCATTGCGGTCTGGAGGAGTTGGTCCGCAGCCTTCCAATCCTGCGGTAGCTTGCTGAACGATTTTTGTTTCCATTGGTTTACAGGGTTTCCTGGTTGGGTCCTAAGGGCCGTTAATATACGATTGTATAGTAGAGTCGGGTCTCTAAAATACGCCATGGCCATATCTCTTTCGCCAAAACTCGCTATCTTTACCCAAGGCCCAATCGTGACGTTGCCGGAAGTACCGGAAGTAGAAGACATCGGTACCGTACCAGCGGCCCACATTAATCCGTCCGCCAAAAACAATTTATCCTGATGGCCTTGGCCTTTTTTCACTCCAAAAACCTTCAGAGTGAAGTACTCGGTTACGGCCTCGTTGTAGTTAAATCCAAATAAATCATAGAATCTTTGGTTCGAGTTTAGATGAATAGTTTCGTGTACTGCGGCCTCAAAATTTGCGCTCCTTAGGTTTTTGCTGCCGGAAATGCTGGTCAACGAGCCGAAACTTCGAAGTTTGATCGGCTTCTGTTTATCGTCTCGGTTGGTAAAACCCGGTACGTCTTCAACGGGCAGTGGCGACTTGCCCCATTTTTGATACCAAGCCGCGAACTGATTTGGTTCCGCCGTTTCGAAGTGCCCCGCGAGCGTCTGCAACTTGCCGCTGACATAGTGGGCAACCACGCTGTTAGCGATGGCCTTATCGATCGCCTGCGCGTCATCATCGTGAAAGGTGTTGTCGGGGGCGAATGACATTGGCAGCGCGCTCCAGAACGCCACGCTTCTAGTGCCACGGAAAGCCTCAGGTTAGGCTACACACATCCCGGCTGGACGCAATC
>JBAVNY010000020.1:0-1821 GCA_049691535.1 Candidatus Acidiferrum sp. | reverse complement strand
CCCCAAGCCCCTGCGCAAACCTCTAATCAGGAAACCCGCATTCGCATCAACACAGAAATCGTTCTGGTCAACGTCATCGCCCGCGATAAACGCGGCAATCTCGTCCGCGACCTGAAAAAGGAAGATTTCACCGTCCTCGAAGATGGTCAGCGCCAGCAACTCGCCAGCTTCGATTTCGAAAATGTCGATGAACTCGCCCTCGCCGCTCAGCAGGGAACTACCGTCTCCGGCACCGCCGCGCCCGGCGCAATTCTAAAACCCGATCAGCAGCAGTCCACTCTCGACGCTCGCGACCGCCGCCTCATCCTCATGTTTTTTGACTTCTCCGCTATGGAGCCCGACGAAATCGATCGCGCTGTCGACTCCGCAAAAAAATACGTCAACTCCAACATGCAGCCAGCCGACCTCGTCGGCATGGTTTCTCTAGCCACAAACCTAAAAGTCGATCTCGATTTCACTGCCGATCGCCCCAAAATTCTTGCGCAACTCTCCGCCTACAATTCCAGCGAAGGCCAAGGTTTCGAAAATGGTTCCACCGGCTCCTCCGAAGGTTCCGCGGAATCTGGCGGCTCTTACACTCCCGACGACTCCGACTACAACACCTTCAGCGCCGACCGCAAACTTCTCGCTCTGCAATCCGTCATGCAGTCCCTCGGCGCCATTCCGCAAAAGAAAAGTCTGATTTATTTCAGCAACGGTATCAGCCAGTCCGGCGTGGATAATCAATCCGCACTCCGCGCTGCCACCGCCTCCGCCGTCAAAGCCAACGTCTCCATCTATCCCGTTGATGTTCGCGGCCTCCAATCATTTCCTCCCGGCGGCCAGGCCCAATCCGCCAGTCTGCATGGGCAATCCGCCTATAGTGGCGCCTCCGTCATCAACGACCTCAACAGCAACGCTGGCTCCCAGGAAACTCTTTACACCCTCGCCTCCGATACCGGTGGCAAAGCCTTCATGGATACCAACGATTTCAGCGGCGTGTTCTCCCAGGTTCAAAAAGACAGTTCCGCCTATTACGTTCTCGGCTACACCAGCACCAATCATCTGAAAGACGGCCACTTCCGCCGCCTGAAAGTGCAAGTCAATCGCCCCGATATCAAACTCGAATATCGCAGCGGCTATTACGCTGGCCGCGATTACGAGCACATGAATCGCACCGATCGCGAATCGCAACTCGAAGATGAACTCGCCTCCGATCTGCCGCGCACCGACGTCGCCATTTACGCCGGCACGTCCTACTTCCGCCAGGACGACTCGCACTATTTTCTGGGAGTTTCACTCGTCGTGCCCGGTTCGCAAATCCCCTTCGTCCAGGCCAAAGATAAAGATAACGCCACGCTCGACATCATTGGCCAGGTTCTTGCCGGTCCCCGCGCGCCCGTCGGCCAACTCCGCGACACCGTGAAGCTCGCCGTCGATACCGGCCAGCAAGTTCGTCGCAAAAATGTACAATACAACACCAGTTTTATTCTGGCGCCCGGCACCTATCATCTAAAATTCATTGTTCGCGAAAATCGCACTGGACGCATGGGCTCGTTCGAAACCGATGTGCGCATTCCCGATCTGCGCAAAGCCCCGCTTCGCATGAGCAGCGTAGTTCTAAGCAGCCAGCGCGTTCCCGCCACGCAAAAGAAAAAAGCCTTTCAGCCTTTAATCACCGATCAATCCGAACTCGTACCCAGCGTTACTCACGTTTTCACTCAGGATCAGCATCTTTATTTGCAGTTTGAGGTCTACGATCCCGCCAAAAATAAATCGTCCCAGCCCGCCGCCAATTCCACCCAGGAAAAGGCGCCCAAAGGGTCCGTCCACGTCCTCACC
>JBAVNY010000019.1:0-7327 GCA_049691535.1 Candidatus Acidiferrum sp. | reverse complement strand
CCCTTCAAATTAACCTGCGTCGTCTCCGTCCATTCATACTGCAGCAACTGCTGCTTATTCTCCGCGGCCGCCTTCTTCACCTCCGCCAACTTCTGCTGCATCTCCGGGCTTTGCCCCATCACCCCAGGAATCCCCAGCAGCGCCATCAACCCAATCGCCGCCAAACGCCGCATCCCAACCTTCCCCCACTTCCCACATCGACTCATCAAATCCATAAACTCTCCTTGATCCCCGCCCCAATCCTCATACTCACGTTCATTCCCGCCGCCCGCGCACCGCCGCCGTCCTGTAGCTCACCCCTTCAGGGGTGAGACTTTCCACAGCGCCAGCGCTATTCCGACCCGCTCCAAACAACTCGATTTCTCGAAGCGTCTTCAATCCAAATCCTGAATCCAAACCCCCTCAAAGAATATTGGCAATACTGACAGTATCCCCAACCCTGTAGCTCAGGCCTTCAGGCCGCGCAACTCCCTTTAGCACTAGCCGCCAGCAAGCTTCGCACGCCGGTGCGTATCGGGTTTACGAAAATCCGTAGGCTCTTTCGCAGAGCTTGGAACTACGGGGGATTCCGGATTAGAAAAGGGTCAACCGCTAAAAAGAGGGGTTCCTCACTGCGTTCGGACTGACGGGTGTGCTTGACGGATCAAATACGCTAGGGCCGGCAAGATGCCGGCGCTACAGGTCGGATAGCGGTTGCTTCTTCCTACACAACATCTCCTGCCGAACCAGGGGCATCCCCGGATTCCCCAACCTCGCCGATTCACCAAACATCATCAATGGAGAAGCATCTACGACATCCAGGAGATCCAATGTCCCGCGACCACCCCAGGTCCGGCTATGCCGACCCGTATCGCCTTCGCCCGTTCGACAAAGACGACGGCGACATCATCAACGCCATCATCGAAACTCCCAAAGGCAGCCGCAACAAATACGCCTACGATCCCGACGACCGAATATTTCTTCTTCGCCGCGTACTTCCTGCCGGCATGGGTTTTCCTTACGACTTCGGCTTTGTCCCTTCCACCAAAGCCGGTGATGGCGATCCCGTCGATGTCCTCATCCTCATGGACGAGCCCGCCTTCATCGGCTGTCTGGTCAAGACGCGCCCCATCGGCATCATCGAAGGCGAACAGATCGACGAAAAGAAAAAGGTCAATCGCAACGATCGCATCGTCGTGGTCGAAAAAGGCAATCACACCTGGGCCAAAATCCAACACATCGACGACCTGGGCAAAAAGTTCATCCAGGAGATCGAACATTTTTTTGTCAGTTATCACGAACTACAGGGCAAGAAGTACAAGATCCTCGACGTCAAAGGCCCCAAAGCCGCCTACAAAGCCGTCAAACGCGGCATCAAATCCGCCAAGAAACACTAACCCGCCCCACGCCTCAGCCGCCGACTATCATCCCGACCGAAGTACGCTTCGTGCGCAGCGGAGGGATCGCGGCACAATCTCAACCGGTTCCAAATTCCCGGAGCCTACCCACGTCCTGCGACCCAATCCGCCAAGCAACCACGTCATTCCGAACGGAGTATTCGTAGTGAGGAATCCCTCTTCGATCTTAATCCACCACCACTCTTTCCCCCAGCCACTACTTTCCATTTTCGCTTTTCCACTTTCCAAATGACTTACCAACTCCCTTCCTTCCGTCCCCACCACCAAATCACTCCCACCGTCGCTGTACTCTGCTCCTTACTCAACACCCCCTGCACATCCGTCAAGAACGCCGGCTGATTCGAAAAGTCCCGCCGCCACTCATACCGCATCAAAAATCCATCTGCCACGTTGTAATCCAACGTCGCGGTCACTTCCTTCAGCGCCTGGGTTTTCCCGCTGAACAGTCCTCCACGGTCCGACAAATATTCTCCGCGCCCGCCCACCGCAAATTTCTTCGACAGCCTATACTGGGCATAACCCGCACCTCCCGCCACATGCGATGGTGCCGACGATTCGCCCGGCGCCTGATTCTTCCACAGCCGTTCAATCACGTAATCGCCCTCCAGCGAAAAACTCAACTTTGGCGTCGCCACCCAAGTCACGTAGCTGTCGAAAATGTGCAGCTTCCCATTCGGTGCCGGCGTGATCGCTTGAAAACTCAGCCCCGGCTGCACCGGTATCGGACTCGTCGGAGTCACCTCCACCCGATCCGGATGCTCTTGCCCCAAATAATAATTCATCACCCATGTCACCGACTTCGCCGGTTTCGCCGTGAACCCAAACAACTCATCTTTATATCCGTTCGTCGCCTCTGCCTGATTCGTTCCATTCACAAGCCAGTAATTTATCGAGAAGCGATCGTTCACCGGATATGTCGCCCGTACGCCCATGTGATAAAATGGCAGATAGTTGAAATAATACGATCGCGAATAGTTCACTTGGTCCTTCGTATAGTTCCCCTCAATCCCGATAGAACTGCTCCACTTTCCGACATCTACCGTCAGTCCCTTGCCCAACGGCGCCACGTACGTTCCGTACGCTTGAAAAACGTTGCGGTAAATGTCCGGCCGCGGCTCGTTCGTGGGATTTCCCTGCAGCGTGTCTGTCGCTTGCCCATACTGCAGATCCAATCGCCCGCCAAATCGCCGCCCCTCACTGACGTTCGGCGCTAATTCCAAAACTAAGCTGGCTTGATTCAGACTGATGTTGTTGCTCAGCACGTCGTACGCCCGCAATAGATTCACTCGTCCCACCGGGTCATTGAAGTTGTACGCATAATACGTATCGATCCCCACGTTGATGGTCGCCTCCCGCAGAAAATCCAACACCTTCCGATCCGCGGCGGAAAGGGAATTACCAGTCGGCGCATTCCCCGCCGTCTGCGTCGTCTTCACCATCTCCGCATTTCCCGCATTCACATTGTTCGCCGCAATTTTAGCGCCGCTCACGTTTATAAAATTTTCCTCTTCGACGGTAGCCGGGCCACGTCCACTTGGTAGCGCCGGCAGCTTGCCGGCAACACGCAGCTCGCTCCCCGACTCCCCCACCTCAACACTCGCAGCATCTCCGCTCCGATAATTCGCCGTCTTCAACCTCGCGCCGCTAACGGCACCCGTCTCCACATTCTTCGACGTCCCCACATTCGCCCGCAACATCTCCTTCAACTCTGCCACTTCCATCTCCAATTTCTCCACGCGCCTCTGCAACTCCGCGTTATTCGCCACAGCGCTCGCAGGTTCATCTTCAGGCGCGCCATGCCCAGCACCTTCCTGCGCAACTCCCACACGCGCACACCCCGCCTGCAGCGCAAACACTCCCAGCGCGATCGAGACGGCATACTTCCATGGCATCGCTCTAAAACTCTTGCACTTTTTGTTTTCTGTGCGTATTCGCATCGCTGTCCGCCTTCGTTCGTTAGTAGCTAGCAAGTAACCCTATTCCCATCTCCACGCAGTCCCGTTATAGTCCTCAGCAACGCCACGAGAACTTCAGCTCAGGCGATCGCGGAGGATGTGCCGTTGGGCTCACGCTCTTACCTATACGTAGTTCCTTGTCTAGCAGTCTTAGCTCTGTTTGCCACACTCTTTTCGCGCTCTGTTCTACCACTTCGTGCCCAGAATTCCGTCGCAGCTCACCAAAACACGCCGCAACCTGAATTCGTCGCGACCCCATCCCCCGAACGCCTCGCTCGCGGCCGCTACATCGTTACCGCCGTCGCCCACTGTTTCGGCTGTCACGGTGAACCCGACTTCAAGAATCTCGCTTCCCAGCCCAAGCCCGGTACCGAGGGCGCCGGCGACCTCCCCAAGGATGAGTCGTTCAACGACGTTCCCATCGAACCGGTGCTTCCTCATCCGAACCTTACTCCCGACAAAGAAACCGGAGCCGGTACTTGGACTGATGCGCAATTTGAACGCGCCATTCGGCACGGCATTGGCCACGACGGTAGAATCCTCACCGGCGATATGCCCTATGCTTTCTTTCGTAGCATGACCGATGAAGATGTCTCTTCCGTCATCGTTTACCTGCGCTCCCTTCCGCCGGTTCATCACGTTCTGCCGCAGCGGAAACTTTCCTATACTCCCAAAGTCGATTTTCAACCGGAAATGGAACCGGCCATTCCGCCCAATGCCACCGACCAAGTTAAACACGGCTGGTATCTTGTGCGCATCGCGCAATGCAATGATTGCCACTCGCCCTACGACAAAGACGGCAACGTCCTTCCCGGTAAAATGTTCGGCGGCGGCCTCACTATGACCGGAGCGTGGGGCACTGTGGTTAGCGCCAACATTACCTCCGATCCATCCGGCATCGCCCACTACGATACAGCTATGTTCATTAAAACCATCCGCACAGGACGTGCGTCTGGAGGCGTGCGCGATCTCAGCACCATCATGCCCTACAGTTATTTTCGCAACATGACCGACGACGACCTGTCCGCCATCTTTGCCTACTTGCGAACCGTCACACCCGTCTGCCACCGCCTCGACAATTCCGAAGCCGCCGTCTACTGCCCCCTCTGCCGCCAGAAACACGGCTTCGGCGACCACAACGAGCCTCCGCCCCAAATCGCCAAAGACTCCCCAAAATAGTTCTTTAACTTGATCCGCCCACCAACCGCGTCATTCCGAACGCAGTGAGGACCGCTGCACCATCGCGCGCTTCCTGTGCGATGAATCCCTCTTTCTTTTCTCTGCGCCCTCTGCCCCTCTTCCTTTCCAATCTCTGCGTCAAATCTTTCTCTTCACTCCTCACCTCGCCTGCGCCCGCGCCAGCAACCTCCCACTCAACCGCCCAAACTCCTCCACCAACCCTTCCGCATCCCGCCCCGCCAACGTCGCCGCATCAATCTCTGTCGTCAACAAAATTGACGTCGCCACATCCGCGCTACATTCCCAACAAAACCTCTCGCCTCTCCCTGGCAAATCCACCAACTCGCTTCGTCTCCCGCACACGCTGCACTGTTTCACCGCGTCTTCCTCACTACCCTTTGGCCCGCATACCATTTCACGTTCCTCCCGTAGCAGAGCCATTCCTGGCTGTGCGCTCAGTACCTTCCCAGCCTAAGGAACGCCCCCATAAGAATTCCTCAAATCTCCATTAGTAATCCATAAGCCTCCTTGCTCCGTGACCTCTGTGCTCCGATCTCTGCGTCTTCTGTGGTAAAGCTTTTTCGTCCTTAACACTTTCCTCACAATCTCCTTCGGACTTTCTTCATTCCCATTCCTTATTCTGTCTTCGTCGCGTCTCGTTGTTCCTCTTGCCGTGGGGCATCTGCCGCGATTCGTCAGCTCTCGTATTGGAGGTTCCCATGTCCATCACCGCCTTTCTCGCCCTCGCCATTCTTGGTTGCGACTTCATGCTTTACTTCCTCTTCAAGCTCCTCTACGGCGAAAAGCGCTCTGGCCGCTGCGCCACCCGCCCCGCCACTTCCGCCACCCTCATCGCCCACCGCTCTCCGGAAAGCGACTCACTCCAACCGCACCTTCCTCCGCTAGCCACAAAATCCCCAGTCGTCCCATTGCCCCGTAAGGTGTACGCTCCCTCTGCCCGCCTCGAACGCGCCGTCCACAACCGCATAGTCACCGCATCCCTAACCCGCACCCGCGCCTAACCAAGCGCAGTCCTCGCTCTCTCCGTGCCCTCTGTGTTCCGTCCTCGGTGACCTCTGTGGTAAGTCTTTTTTCTGTCCTCTCCTTAGGCTCGCCTTCTCCCCAGCCATGCTGCTACCCTATCCTCCGCGCCAGGAGACCCCATGAAGAAGCCGGACCCCAAGTCCCCCAAGCCCCCAAAAATTCTGGTCATCGATGTCGGAGGCACGCACGTCAAAATGCTCGCCACCGGCCAGAAAACTCCCGTCAAAATCCCTTCCGGCCCTACCATGACTGCCGACAAAATGGTTGCCATCGTAAAAAAGGCCACCAAAGGCTGGGACTACGACGTGATCGCACTCGGTTATCCTGGCCCCATCATCAACAACCATCCGCTCCGCGAGCCCCACAATCTTGGTGGCGGCTGGATGCATTTTGATTTTCAGAAAGCCTTCGGCCGACCGGTGCGCATCATCAACGACGCTGCCATGCAAGCCCTCGGTAGTTACGAAGGCGGACGCATGCTCTTCCTCGGACTCGGCACCGGGCTGGGCTCCGCCATGATCTCCGATGGTTTCCTCGAACCCATGGAGCTCGCGCATCTCGGTTATAAAAAAGGGAAAACTTACGAAGATTATCTTGGTCTGCGCGGCCTCGAACGGCTCGGCAAGAAAAAATGGCGTCGCGCGGTCGCCGATGTAGTAGAAAAACTGAAGTCGGCCCTCGGAGCCGATTACGTCGTCCTCGGTGGTGGCAATATCAAAAAGCTGAAAGAAGTTCCCAAGGGCGCACGCATGGGCAACAACGACAACGCCTTCAAAGGCGGCTTCCGCCTCTGGCAATCCTCAACTCCCCCCAAGCCCCGCGTCGCCTAAAAAAAACTGACTCCGAATACGCAACGTGCCCAGCCGTCCGCCCAATCCCCGTGGCACAGCCATTCCTGGCTGTGCGCCTTACCCGGCTATGTCCGCGCCCTCGGGCTCGTTGCTCCGCCTGTCCCAACTACCAAACGGGCGTCAATTCTAGTCAAAACCCGGCGCCGGTGGCGCGACATAAGTTAGCCCAGTGCGTGAGCACTGGGAAAATAACACAAAGAGTCTGAGCGCCGTAGGTGCGACACCCACTGAGCAGCCAACCAAATTCAGAACGAACTCATGAATCTCTCTTCGGATCTCAAATCCATTCTCGCCCAATCCGCCATTCCCGGGTGTGCTCCGTCGCCCCCCTACTTCGCCCGGCTCCTCTTCAACTCCCAAATCAAATACACCACTATAGCCACATTCACCGCCAACAATCCCGCTTTCACCGGCGTCGCCTTCTTCACCAACTCAAAAATTTCCAGCGGTATCAGCGCCGCCGTGACAATCACCGTGAAATATTCCGCCCACGTCTGCCGCAGCACCAATCCAATGCCCTCTGTAAACCGCAGCCCCGAATAAATAAATGTCCCAATCCCAAATTCTTTCAAACTTTTGTCGTTCACGATCGCCAGCCGCTTCAGGATCCGGTGAATAAACACATTGTCCGGATCGACGCGCAGAAAATTCACCCAGTGCGTCACCTCTTCCGCCACATCTTTGTGCAACAACCGCAACACGCCAATTCCCACCGCCAGCAACAACACGCCTTCCACAATCTTGTACACACCAATAATCACCAGCCCGCGCGAATGCTGTTCTCCTCCGCCCGCGCCCCGACCCGCATCTTTCCCAGTTTTCCCCAAGCCCCGTCCGCCCCATCCATCCCATCCCTTCTCTCACGCCAACCAGCACCCAATCTCTGTAGCGGCCACCTTCA
>JBAVNY010000018.1:0-3344 GCA_049691535.1 Candidatus Acidiferrum sp. | reverse complement strand
GTACTGGACTGGCGGAAAACTGGGACATTGCCGCATTCGCGTGGTGTATAAGATGCGGGACATGAATGACAATTCTGGAGTTTTCATTCGCATTCCGATCGAGCCGCGGGAGCCGTGGATGCCGGTGCACTACGGTTACGAAGTGCAGATCGACAACCATCCGGAAACTTCGAATGAAGACGAGTATCACATCACGGGAACGCTTTACTCGCTGACCAAGCCGCTGGCGAAACCCGGCAAGCCTGGGCCGGAGTGGAATACCATGTTGATCACGCTAGATGGTCCACACACGGTGGTGGAACTTAACGGAGTGAAGGTGACGGATTATACGGAAGGCGGGCCGGTGCCGAAGCGCAAATTTGATTTCGAACCGCAACGCGGACGCCGCCCGGAAGAAGGCTACATCGGACTGCAAAATCACAGTGACAACGACATCGTATTTTTCAAAGAAGTTAGTGTGCAGTCGCTCCCGTAATTTTGGATTCGTAATCAGTAGGACAGGTCTGAGCGTTACACCGGAGGAATCATGAGCAATATGACTCGTCGCAAGTTTTTGCATGCCACAGCGGGAACTACGGGAGCGATCGTGGCTTCGCGTTCGATACTGCTTGGATCGGCGCCGATTCCGTCGGCATCGGAGGTTGTGCCGCCCAGTGACCGGCTCCGCTTGGGCATCATCGGAGTGGGGATGCAGGGTTCACCGCTGCTGGCTACTTCGGTGAGTTTGCCGGGGGTGCAATGCGTGGCGGCATGCGATCTCTACGACGGGCGCCACACGCTGGCCAAGGAGATCGCCGGAAACAACATTAAAACCACGCGGAAGTATCACGAACTTTTAGATGATAAGGAGATTGATTGCCTAATCGCCGCGGTTCCGGACCATTGGCACAAGCAGGTGGTGGTGGATGCGTTGAGCGCGGGCAAGGATATTTACTGCGAGAAGCCGATGTCGCACACGGCGGCGGAAGGCGTGGAGATGGTGAACGCGTATAAAAAGTCGGGACGCATCGTTCAGATTGGCTCGCAGCGGGTGAGTTCGGTGATCTGCCAAAAAGCGAAGGAATTGCTGGCGCAGGGAATCATCGGAGATATGAACCTGGTTGAGGGCTCGCTGGGCAGAAACGATCCGACTGGCTGCTGGGAATATCCGCCGCCATTTGATTTGTCACCGCAGACTCTGGACTGGGACACGTGGCAGGGGACGGTGCCAAAGCGTTCGTTCGATGGGAAAGTTTTTGCGCGGTGGCGTTGCTGGAAGGAATATGGAACGGGCGTTGCGGGCGATTTGCTGGTCCATCTGGTGAGCGGTATGAATTTCATGTTGGGCTGGAACGAACCGCCAAGCCGGGTGATGGCTACGGGCGGAATACTGCGCTGGAACGATGGACGGAACATGCCGGATATTCAGGCGGTGCTGTACGAATACGGCAAGTATCCGGTGTACTTGCGGCTGAATCTGGGCTGTGAAACGCCGGAAATGTATCGCTTCCAGGGGTCGAAGGGGATTCTGGAAGTCACGGAGACTGGCATCAACTACTATCCGCAGACTGGGGAAGATACGGCGCCGAGCTACTATGCGATGAACAGTTTTCCGAGGGAAATGCGTGAGACTTATTTGAAGAAATGGCGCGAGGAGCACGAAACGACTCCTGGAAAAGAGCCGATTATGGAAGGATTCAACTATAAGGGAGATTCGTGGGATGATCTGCGGCCGCATCTTTGGAATTTTTTCCAGGCAGTGCGTTCGCGCAAACCGGTGACGGAAGACGCGGTGTTTGGGCACAACGCGGCTTTGGCGTGTCACATGGCGAATGAATCGTATTTTCGGAAGAGCGCGGTGATTTGGGATGCGGCTTCAGGGCAGATTAAGAACTCGGGCGGTTAAGCAGCTATTCTGCGTTGGTAGGTAAGGTACTGAGGGGCTGACTGATTCGATTCGTCAGCCCCTTTTTATTTGTGGTGCGATTTATTTCGTGCGGTGGAATTCCACGTAGTCGCGGCCATGGTAAAAGCGATATTTTCCGCCAGCATCGGAGGCGGCAACGATTTGCAGCGGTACGGGGTGCTTGATTTCGGCGTCGCGAATTGAGGTCGCTTGAAATAGATCGTTGGCGCCGAGATCCATCACCGTGAATTTATTATTTTCGAGGAAGCCGCAACCGTATGCACCGGGCTTCAGGGTTTGGCCAGCAATTTCGAGCGGAACTTCGGTAATTAGGTAGGCCTGATATTTTTCGCGAATGCCGGTGGAGTAGCCGGAATTGTCGACCAGCATGGCGAGCATGTAGAAATCGTCGGCAAAGTGTACGCCGCCGGTGTTGCGCATTTGCACGGGGGCGGATTGTCCGCGGAAGAAAACCTTGTCGGGCACAACTTTGCTATCGAGGTCTTTAGCCGAGAGCGCCATCTCTTTGCCGGGAGCGGTTTTTGCGGCGTTCTGTGCCTCGATCAGGGATGCGCCGCTGGAGAAAATCAACAAGGCTACAGCCAGGAAACCTACTGCGGGACTCACATTCATTGTGTTCTCCTCATGGAATCAGAGTGTTGTATGACCCGCAATTCTACATCGTTCGCGGCGCGAAGCGAGAACGGAACTCAGATTAAGGTTTGGATAGAGATCGTGGGCTCGCCAGAAAGGATTCGGCCGCCATTGGACGAAAGGTGATATATAGGAGTTCGACAGCGAAGTTGAATTCGCACGCATTATCAGGTGAAACAGCCATCCTGAAGAATCGGAGGAGATATGCCCCAATCGACCCCTCCACTAACAATCGGTTTTAATCATAGTGGTGATCACGCGAATCCCGATCCCTACTTTGTCGATATTGGTCAGCCTATTCCAGTGCAAGCCGATGAAGATTGTTTTGTAATTTTTGATAAACCCAGCGTATTGCCGAGCGGTGGCCATCATGCACTTGGCCCCCATACTTGGAAGCCCAGATGCACGAAAAAAACGGACATTCATTATGTAATCGGCCCTGATAAATCGAACTGTCCGCCGATCACGGAGGAGAACTTGCATACGATAAAGGTAGGTTCTGGAGTCACGAAGAAGCCCAAGGGAAAGCCTAAGAAGGCTAAGGCGAAGCGCGCGAAAACCAAGCGGAGGACGAAGCGAAAGAAGTAGTGTGAAAAAGTGGTCGGGGCGAAAGGATTTGAACCTTCGACCTCCTGGTCCCGAACCAGTGGACAAAATCACATAAGTCGCTGTCCTGGCGTCACTTATTGGTTTCCAGGCCGCTCTCTGATGGACAAGTCGGGACAAGCCACCGCCAAATACCGGCGAGGACCTTGGGGAATTGATTCGAAAAACTGCTTAACCCCCAAACCCTTCTGTTAACAGC
>JBAVNY010000017.1:0-9337 GCA_049691535.1 Candidatus Acidiferrum sp. | reverse complement strand
GTCGCCGCTCCGGCCGACGAACAAAGTTTCGAAGAGTGGCAAAAGTTGCGCGCACTCTCAGACGACGTGGGAATCGCCATGATGATCACCAACAAACGCCTCCTGCTCCTCCAGTCCGGCATCAGCGTTCGTGTTCTCGCCAAGGCTGGCTCGACCGGTTGGTGGGAAACCAGAATTCTGGATGGTGAACACTTCGGCCTCAAGGCCCTTCTCCCGCGCAAGCAACTGAAATCCGCGCCGGAGGAACGAATCTAGTCACGTTAGAAATAGGAGGATTTGCGGTCCGTCGCGATTTACCGCCGTACCAAAAAAGATTCTAGTTTCCGTCGTTTCCCCGCCCAGCAGCTTCACCAGTTTCGTTCCGAACTCTCGCTCAAGGAGAAGCGCCATGGCGAATTCCTTATTTGATTCCGTCAAAGAAATGGCTACGCTCGAGATGAAGCAGGCTCTCGCTTCGCGTCTCCGAGAATCACCACAGACCGTCGACACCGGCTTGAACCCATCCATCGCCGCCGTTCTAAGCGCCATTGTCACGCGCGCCGGCGACACCACCTTCCTCAATCAGTTTTCAAATTTCGTCGGCAACGCCAGCAATCAAAATATTCTTGGCAGTATTCCCTCGCTCGCCTCCACTGGTCTCAACGGCGCCGCAGGTGAACTCGTCGACCGCTTCCAGGGTCTCGTCTTCGGCGAACAGAAAGAACAAGCCGCCAATTACGTCGCACGCCGCGCCGGCATAGGTCAGACTTCCGCCAACGCGCTCTTCAGCATGGCCCTCGCTCTTGTCTTGGCGTACTTCAGCAAACAGCACAGTGTCGCCTCGCCCAACATTCTTACTCTCAGTAATCAGTTACAAGGAGAGCGCGCCAGCCTCGAACGTTTGGTCCCCGCCAATTATTTGAATTTTCCCGCAAAACAAATTCAGCCTCACGCCAGCTTGCGCACTGCCGAACTCGGCGACGGCCCTGGCCCGGGCAAAGCTGCAATGTGGTTCGTCAGTATCGGCACGGTCTGCGCTATTCTCATGGGCTGGACCGTCTAGCGCGCCACCAATACCGCCAATCTGCGCGCTCAACCCGTCACCACCGCCGCAACCACCGCCGCCGTGGACTCCGCCAATGTTGTCACCGGCGCGGTCAATTCCGCCTCCTCCACCGCCGCCGTTTTGTTGAAAACAAAATTGCCCGACGGCACTGAGCTCAGCATTCCCAAGCTCGGCCCGGAAGCCCAATTGATCGATTTGCTCAACGACAAAAATCGGGCCCCAAACCGCACAACCGCTGTCGATCTTGATCACGTCATGTTTGATCCCGACAATGCCGCCCTCCAGCCGGCCTCCGAGGAACAACTCCACAATGTCGCCGCCATCATGAAGGCTTATCCCAACATGAAGGCTAGCATTGATGGCTACACGGACGATGCCGGCGACGAGAAATCCAACTTAAAGCTCTCCGATCAGCGCGCCAAAGCCGTTGCGGCCGATCTCGAAAAACACGGTGTCCCCGCCTCCCATATTTCTGCCAAAGGATATGGCGACGCCCACCCCGAAGAGGAAAACGCCACCGTAGCAGGACGCCAGAAGAATCGCCGCATCTCTCTGCAGCTGCTCCAGAAGTAGCTTCGCCCCAACCACACAACGCAAAACAAAAAGTCCCATCCGCCATCCCGGCGTTTGGGGCTTTTTCCTTTAAATATAAATAGCTGCGCTAGCCTCTACTTCGTCGCGCTCACCTCACTCAACTTCAATATCAACACTCGTCCATCCGAATGAAACGATCCCCCGGTCGCCGTGTGTGCTTCCGTCATCGGATTCGTCGGCGTGAAATGCATCACTTCCGCCACATATCCTGTATTGCACAACGTCTTATCCACATACTCCCGCTCCAGGTCGATGTTGGGATCAATCTTGTGCGTAATCCCGTTGTTGCGCTGGTCGCGTTCGAAACCAATATCGTGCGTTGCCGCTCCAATCCACGCCATCCTTCCATCCACCGTGAATGGCGCCCTCCAGATCCGCAAATGGTTCCGCGAAGCCACCACCGTAATGGGCTCGGCGTGTGCCCACCCGTAATCTTGATGTCGCCCGAAAAGATACAGCGGGCTCATCGGCATGGTCAGATACGACTCTTTCGAAAAGCTGGCGATCGCCCCGGCCAGAATCGTGTTCTCCACACTCGCATCCACCGTCACCCAACCCGCGCTGGTGAACACCTGCTTCATCTGGGCTTCATCCCCGAGCACCAGAAAATTCACCATGTCTCCAGGATTTCCTTGTTGGTCCCCGATTCGCCTCGGAATCTTCGCGAAGAGCGTGTTGTCGATTCCCGGCATCGCCGTCACTTCCTTCGCCACTTCCCTGACCGCATTTCCGTCCCCCGCAAAAATCTCCAGCTTCACCGTGTACGATCCGTCTCCCGTGTCCACGCTCGCCTGATTGATTCCCAGAAACAACTTTCCGCCCACCGGCGCCACCGCATCTTTGTGCGCCCCAACCACAAAAGGCTGCGCCGTATCCGGATCCCCAATCCGCGCCAACAACGCCCCGCGTCCCGCCGCATTGTCCGGCAAAATTCGTATCAGGTCCTTGAAGCCCCGCGCCAATCCCTCCGGTCCGTTATCGTCCTTCGCGTCCGAATAACGCAGCTTCCCTTCGGCGGTCACCACAATGTGTTGCCCCGGCTCCACCGTCACTCCCGTGTCCGTCCAAACCGTGTCGCCCTTCAACGTCATATTCTTGCTCGACACCTTCTTCCCATCCGCCGTCGCCGGCGCCGCGGGTGTAGCCGGCTTACTCGCAGTGTCACCCGCAATCTGCGCCACCGTCCGCCCCGGCGCCCCTGCCAATAGAGCCATCGAAACGCTAAGCGCCGGAATGACCAAAAGCACCGCAACCCGGAACCGCCTAAACCTTTTAATCATGTTGATAGAGATTTTCATCGTCGTGCCTAACCTTGTCTGGGCGGAAAGCTTATTCCTAACAAAACACGCTCGCCGAGGCAAGTTCGCTCTGCTTCCTCTCACCGCCTCTGACCACACCTCTTCTAGCTGTACCGAATTCCTATGCCCGCCAACTTGAGTCGCCCGATCGGTAGCGCCGGGCTGCCAGCCGGCAACACGCAACTCTCTCCTGTTTGGCCTTTGCCTTACTATCCCCTATATAATCTCTCGCCTCACTCAGACAGCGCGCGGCTTCCATCCGTCCTCTGCCCTTAGCCCCTCCGCCAACTCACTGTATTCCCTCACCTTTCCTTGACTCATCCTTTTCCCACCTGTACATTGGCTATTGGGCCGCGGCAGTGATTCCCGTATGTCCGTATCCACCCGATACCGCCATCCAAGCCTCACAAGCCGCCCGGAAAGTGCGCGCGTTGCTGGTCACCAACTCCAATAACGTTCTACCGCCGCACCGCGCATAACTGAATGATCTCTAAGATCGTCGCCAAGCGTTGTGTTTTCCTGCTCGCCCTCGCCGTGCCCCTGTCCGCAACGGCCTTCCCACAAACTGTTCCCCCGCGTCCCCGCATGCAAGCCGCCCCCGTCACCAGCGCCACCGTCGACGGCAACGAAACCATGTTCACCACCATGTGTGCGTTGTACGCCTCTGGCTTCGAAGGTGACGTCAATTCCGACAACTGGAGCACCTTCCGCTCCCAGATTCGTGAACGCACCCGCCACCAGCAAGGCCCGGGCGTCGACGCCATTCGCGCCTTCTATCAGCAGCATCAGTTGCGCGATCCCGGCGAAATGCTTTCCCGCTATGTCTGGTTTGGACTCGTCTCCGGACCCGCGCCCAAGTTTCAGCCCCTGCTCCGCCGCGAGGAATTGCCCCCGGAAGTTCTGGCGCTCGAGGGTTTCAACGAACTGCTTTCCACCTACTACAAGGAACAAAAGATCGGACAGCTCTGGCGCGACGTCCAGCCCGTCTATAATCGCGAAATTGAGCGCCTCCACGATCAAGTAGCCCAGGTCGTCTTCGTCGCCAGCACCTATCTCCGCGAGGTTCTCAATCCCGCCGAGGACCGCTCCTTCACCATCATCGTCGAGCCGCTCGTCGGCCGCATCACCAACGTACGCAACTTCGGCGACCGCTACTCCATCATCCTCAGCGGTGGCGATGAAATCCCCGTCGACACCGTGCGTCACGCCTTTCTCCACTTTTTGCTCGACACGCTGCCCCTTCGCTACCCGCATGTTGTAGTCGTTAAGCGCCCCATCTACGAAATGGCTGCAAAAGCACCTCGCCTCGCTCCCGATCTGAAAGACGACTATTTCTCCTGGTTTTCCGAATGCATGGTTCGCGCCGTCGAACTCAAACTAAAACGTAAATCCCCCGGCGAAATCGAAGCCACTCTCGCCTCCGATGATGCCGACGGCTATGTCTTCGTCCGCTCCATCTTCAAACTTCTGCCCGCCTTCGAAAAATCTGAACCTTCCATGAAGAATTATTTTCCGGATCTCGTCCGCGCTATCGACCTGAAAGCCGAATCCGCGCGCGTGGCCTCCATCAAGTTTTTGCCCAAGCAGCCTGAAAGCGAACTCGCCGCCGCGCAATTCACCAGCGAAGATTTGGCCCGCAAACGCGGCGCCGCTGTCACCACCGTTCCCAGCGATCAAGCCGCCATCGATGAATTGACCGAAGGCGAACGCCGCATCGCCGAACGAAATCCACGCGCCGCCGAGTCCTCCTTCAAAAGCGTGCTCGAGAAATATCCCGATCAGGTTCGCGCCTGGTACGGCCTCGGCCTGGTCGCCCTCCTCGATCACGACGGGCCTCGCGCCAAGGAAGTCTTTGGCCGTCTTACCGCCGGCGAGCACGCCGCCACCAGCGACCCCATGGTCATGGCCTGGTCGCATGTCTATCTCGGCAGAATTCTTGAAGACGAAGGCGAACTTGATCGCGCCAAAACCGAATACCAGGCCGCTCTCGTCGTGCAGGGCGCGCCATCGCAAGCCCAGCAAGCCGCACAAAAAGGTTTAGGGGATTTGGGCCTTAGAAAACCAGCCGAGCGCCCATGAAGTCAGGAAGGAGAACGACCATGCAAGTGAACGTCAGTACCACTCTGCGCGGCTCCTTGATCAGCTCAGTGATCAGCGCCATGCTGTTTCTCGCCAGCCCGGCATCTTTCGCCCAGACTCCAGGCTCGCCGCAACCGCAACAGCCCGGTCAGCAGCAACCCCAGCAGCCCAATCCAGGACAGCCGCAAGACCCCAACAAGCCGCCCGCTGCCGCGCCCATCCAGATGGATTCCGCACCGCCGGTCAACGCCGAAGAAGAAGCCGCCATCAAGCAATTTCGCGAACTTCCCGCCTCCGACGCTGCGAAAAAAGATCAGGCTGGCGAAGAATACCTGACCAAATATCCCGAAAGCCGCTATCGCCCCGAAGTTTACAACTGGCTCGTCAAAGGCTATCTCAGCACCGGACAAGTCGAAAAAATGGAAGCGGCCGGCGACAAAGAACTGCAACTGAATCCCAATGATCCGCAAACACTCGCCATCGTTGGCTCCACTCTTCCCCGCGCCATGAGCGCCAGCATGTCCGATGCCGATAAACAAAAGCGCCTCGACAAGGCCGAACAATATAACAAGAAATCCTTGGAGCTTTTGCCCACCTATCCCAAACCAGACAATCTGACTGACGAACAGTTCACTGCCGCGAAGAATCAGATTGCTGCCATGGCCTACGGCGGCCTCGGGCTCGTCGATTTTCGTCGTGGAAAGTTTCAGGAAGCCATTCCCAACCTGCAACAATCCGCAAAACTCGACACCAATCCCGATCCCGTCAATTATTTTCTGCTCGGCGTTTGCAACGAAAAAACTTCTCACTTCGACGACGCAGTAGCCGCCTTTACCAAGTGCGCGGCAATTCCCAGCGGCTTGCAGACCAACTGCAAGAACGGCCTCGACGAAGCTAAGAAATTGGCGACAACCCAGATGAGCGCTCCGAAGTAATTTTCGGCGCCGCCTGGCGACACGGCACGGCGAGAGTGAACATGGTCATTCGCGGTGATGACGAGCAACTCCAAATTACGCTTGGCTATCAGTTCCTGAAGCCTGCTTTGCTGGATCGTGCCTTGACGCATAGCTCCGCCATTCCCGAACTCCGCACCGCCCGCGGCGAGGAAATTTCCTTCACCGGCTCCGCCGTGCAAGACAATGAGCGCCTCGAATTCCTCGGCGACGCCGTTCTCGAACTCCTCACCAGCGAATATCTCCTCACCAATTTCCCCGAATGGAGCGAAGGCCAGCTTTCCAAAAGCCGCGCCCGCATCGTCAACGCCCACTCCCTCGAAATCGCCGCTCGCGGCCTGGGACTTGGCGAGCATCTTCGCCTTGGCCGGGGTGAAGAAAAAACCGGTGGCCGCGACAAGCCCGCCCTTCTCGCCGACGCCTTCGAAGCGGTCGTCGCGGCGATCTACCTCGATGGCGGCCTCGATCCCGTTCGCGAACTCCTGAAAAGAACCGTCTTTCTCCAGGCCCTCGAAGACGGAGACCGCATCGCCGATTCCGATCGCAAAAGCGCTCTTCAGGAATTTCTCCAGGGCCGCGGCGGTCATCCCGCCGAGTACCGCCTCGCTGGCGAAACCGGCCCCGATCATCAAAAAACCTTCCTCGTCGAAGTTTGGATCCGCGGCGAATGCATGGCCAGCGCCGAAGGCAGCACCAAAAAAGAAGCGGAGCAAAAGGCCGCGCGCAGCGCCCTCGAAAAGCTCCAGCAACCAGCAATCACGTCTACCGAACAGGTGAGGCCGAATGCCGGATGAAACCATCTCGACGCAACAACTAGCCGAGCCCATCGCGCCAGAACCGGGGACCGTTGTTCCGGCCCCAGAAGCGCCGCCGAGGGACAACCACACCAATCAAACCACGCTCTCCGAATATCTCGAATCCCTGCTCGTCACCGTCATCCTCGCCCTCTTCGGCACCAGTTTCGTTGTTCAAGCCTTCAAAATCCCTTCCCAATCCATGGAACGCACTTTACTCGTAGGCGATCACCTGCTCGTCAATAAATTTATCTTCGGCGGCCGTGGCCAGTGGTACGACAAGTTTCTTCCCTACCGCCGTCTCGAACGCGGCGACATTATCGTTTTCAAATTTCCTTATCAGGATCATCCACACTTCGTGAAGCGCGTCATCGGCCTCCCCGGCGACCATCTCAAAGTCGTCGATCAGCAGGTCTACATCAACGGGAAATTGCTCAACGAGCCCTACGTCGTTCACGATCCTGCGTCCGGCTACGATCCTCTGAATTACACATTTCCTCCCGTCTCCAATCAATTCTTCGCCTCGCCCGTTCAGCCCGAATGGGCTCACGAAATCCGCCACTTCATTCAAGGCGATGAACTCGTCGTGCCCCCCGACAAATATTTCGCCATGGGCGATAATCGCGATCACAGCCTCGACAGCCGCTACTGGGGATTCGTCGATCGCGACGCCATCATGGGCCGCCCCTTTTTAATCTATTGGTCCGTCGATGCCAGCAGTGCCGATTACGGCGAAACCACCTTCGCCCAGCGCGTCATCGGCATCTTCGACACTCTGGTGCATCTCCCAGCACGCACCCGCTGGAGCCGCATGCTCCACACCGTGCATTGAGACACGCATCCCGGTTAGCTAGTACACTGGTCTTGGCTGCTGAGAAAATCCCTTCGTCATGAGTCGCGCCCAGAAATACGTTAGGTCTTTCGCGCTGCTGGTGTTGTTGCTGGCGGCCATCCAGGTGGCTGTCTCGTCCCTGGTCAAGACCCACCGCATGCGCGTCTACCTCATTTCTCACCTCGAGCGCGCCTTTGGACGTCCGGTCGATGCCGGAAGCTTCTCCTTCCAGGTTCTGCCCATCCCGCAGCTCTTCGTCGATAACGTCACCATTGGCGAAGATCCGTCCTTCGGCCACGAATATTTTCTTCGCGCGGAAACCATGGCCGCCAGCCTCCGACTTTCCGGCATTTTCCGCGGCCGTTTCGAATTTGGCACCATGTCTTTCACTCGCCCCAGCCTGATTCTCGTTCGCAATGCCCAAGGCCGCTGGAATCTTGAAGACTGGCTTCCTCCCGCCAATACCTCTCACTACGCAAGCTCCAGTGGTTACGGCCCGCAACCTTCCGCCGAATCCACGCACCATCTGCAAAAAATTCAATTCGACGACGGCCGCATCAACTTTAAGCTTGGCGACGAGAAGCGCCCCTTCGCCTTCACCAATGTTTCCGGCACCGTCGAACAACTCGACGAAGGTCGCTGGCAACTCCAACTGGAAGCTCAGCCCTGGCGTAGCGGCGTCGGCCTTCAGTCTGCCGGAATTCTTCAAGTCCGTGGCGATGTCGCCGGCACCTCTTCCCGCCTTCAGCCCGCGCAGATTCAAGTCCACTGGGACAAAGCCTCTTTGGCCGACCTGTTTCGCCTCGCCACCGGCAACGATCCCGGCATCCGCGGAGAACTTTCCCTCGACGGCCAAGCCAGCGTCGGCAAGCCTGAACCCGGAGAGCCAGCTGGCCCCGGCCAATGGCGCTTCAACATCCAGGCGCGCACCACCCAACTTCACCGCTGGGATCTCACCGAACGCAGCGACAATCCCAATGTCAATCTCAATATCAAAGGCATTTGGGATCTGGTCGCTGGCGAAGTTCGCGCCAACACCATCAATCTCGATTCCCCGCATTCCCAACTGCGTGCTTCCGGCCAGATTCTAACCAATGCTCCCGCAGATTGGCGCGTTCGTGTCGGCTCCGCGGCTGTTCAGGCGCAAGATCTCCTGGCCTGGTGCCGCGCCTTCCAGCCCAACATCGACGAAGATATTTCGGCCGATCAGCTCTTCACCGGCGCCGGCGAACTCCATGGTTGGCCCATCCAGTGGGATTCCGTAGAAGTTGCCACT
Organism: Candidatus Acidiferrum sp.; assembly: GCA_049691535.1. Lineage (GTDB taxonomy): Bacteria > Acidobacteriota > Terriglobia > Acidiferrales > UBA7541 > Acidiferrum. The sequence continues at coordinate 466 of JBAVNY010000017.1, read as the reverse complement.
CGCGGCGGCACTCTACTGGTCCCCGGCCTCGCCCAACCCGTTCAGATCGATCCATTTCGAGGATCGCTCAGTTCCCGCCGTTTCATGTTGCAACCGGTTCGCGTAATCCTCGGCTCGCAAACGCCCGCTTCCGCCGCAAAAAATAAACCAGAAAAAGCTCTGCTAGCGAAGACTCGCTCCGGCGCTTCCGAAAACACCCTCGAATCTGTCTTGCTCGAAGATCTCTCCACCGGCGAAGGTGTATTCCGCCTCTATCTCCGCCTCGCCAATGTAACTCCCGCCTTCAAAATTGCCACGGCCTTCGGCCATCCCCTCAATCGTGGCTGGGAACTAACTGGCGGCGCTGGCGGTCGCATTGAACTCGGATGGCAGCGCGGCCTCCACAATCGCCATTGGCGTGGCACCTTTGATCTATCGAAGGCCGCACTGCAAGCCGCGGGCTTAAACCTGCCTCTCAAATTAGACG
>JBAVNY010000016.1:0-4296 GCA_049691535.1 Candidatus Acidiferrum sp. | reverse complement strand
GTGTGGTGTACTTCATAGATATCGCGCTGAAGACTTTCGCAAGCGATACCAAGCCGGTGTACGACAAAGGAATCCCCGAAGTAAACGCGCTGACAACGAAACTTTATCCGGGCGTTTCGCGTTTTTCAGCCGTGACCGCAGAGCAGCAGGAAAAGATTTTGACGGCGTACACCGCTGATCAAGAACACACGCGAGGGCGATTTCGGCGTTCGCCAGACGGTGCCGATTTTTTCCAAACGATTACATTTCACACCGTGTTCGGCTTCCTGGTTGATCCCGAAGGCGGAGGCAATCGCGATTACGTAGGCTGGAAAGTAATCAATCGAGATCCGGCGCACAGTTTCTCGCCGCCATTTGGTTTTTACGACAAGGATTATCCCGGCTGGCATCCCATGTCAGGGGATACGGACAAGAAATGACTCAGAGCAAAGTCAGCTACAAACCCAGCGATGAAGTAGATTTCGTGATTGTAGGTTCCGGGGCGGCGGGCGGTGTGCTTGCCAAAGAGCTGTCGACCAATGGTTTTCGCGTGGTGGTGCTGGAGCAAGGCCCATACCTGACGGAAAGTGATTTCACGCATAACGAAGTGAAGATAGTTGCGGAGCATGGGCTGACCAACAACCCAAAGATACGGCCGACCACGTTCCGGAAAACGCCGCAAGACAAAACCAAAACGCAGCAATCGATTTTGTATGGCACGTGCGTTGGCGGCAGCAGCGTGCACTTCACGGCAAATTTCTGGCGCTTCCACGAAATCGACTTCATCGAGCACAGCAAGGTGGGCGACATTCCGGGCGCGAGTTTTTCCGACTGGCCGATTACGTACGCCGATCTGGAGCCGTACTACACGAAAGTGGAATGGGAAATTGGTGTTTCTGGCTTGGCCGGTGCTAGCCCCTTTGATCCGCCGCGCTCCAAGCCATATCCCATGCCGCCGCTTCCAGTGAAAGGCTCTGGGGTGATTTTCGAACGGGCCGCCAGCAAATTGGGATATCACCCGTTTCCCGCGCCCATGGCAATTCTTTCGCAACCGCGGCCGGGCCGTTCTGCTTGCGTGAATTGCGGATTCTGTTTGGGGTTTGGCTGCGAGGTGGGAGCAAAATCTACCGCGCTGTCGACAGTGATTCGCATGGCGGAGAAAACGGGTCGCTGCGAAATCCGGCCGAATAGCTACGTACACAAGATTGAGACCGACAAAAACGGGCGCGCCACCGGAGTGGTTTACTTCGACGCGAAGAAAAATACTCATCTGCAGAAAGCCAAGGCCATAATCGTTTCCGCCAATGGCGCGGAGACGCCGCGACTACTGTTGCTTTCGGCTTCCAGCCAATTTCCGAATGGACTGGCGAATTCGAGCGGCTTTGTTGGCAAGCATCTGATGCCCAACAGCGGCGCGATCGCGTACGGCGTGTTCGACGAGCCGCTGAACGATTACAAGGGTTTCGCCGTTAGCCGGATTTTCCACGATTTTTATGAATTAGACGAAAACAAGCTTGGCTTTCACGGTGGAGGCGGGCTCGATGCGCGCTTTGACATGTCGCCGCTGGCGTTTGCGATGAGCGCTCTGCCGCCGGACACGCCGCGGTGGGGCAAAGAGTTCAAGAAAACGCTGGCGCAGAATTTCACGCGGACCATGGAGATTTTCTGTCACGGCACTTCGCTGCCCGTAGAATCGAACAGCATTTCGCTCGACGATGAGGTGAAAGATGCGTGGGGCTTGCCAGCGCTGCGCATGACTTATCGCGATCATCCCGATGATCTGAAGCTAGCTACCTGGATGCAAGCGCGCGCCATGGAAATTCTGGACGCTGCGGGCGCGAAAACGAAGTGGAGCAATCCGGTCGCCGAGCAGCAATTCGCGGTGCATCTGCTGGGCACTTGCCGCATGGGCAAAGACCCGAAGACTTCGGTTATCGATCCCGATCATCGCACGCACGACGTGCCGAATTTGTTTTTGTGCGATGGCAGCAGCCTGGTGACTTCGGGACGCGGGCAGCCGACGATGACGATTCAGGCGCTCTCGTACCGCGCTGCCGACCGGATCACCGCGCTGGCGAAAAGCGGCGCAATCCTAAGTTGAGCTAGACTTAACCCTGCAAAAAATCAGTGCGTCTCAAGGGAACGATGCGGTGAAGCTGCATTTTTGCGAATCTGGGGGAATGGACCATGAAGAAATCAACGTGGCAGGCAAAGATGCTTGCCGCCGGGCGGGTAGCAACGATTGCGCTGATCGGTGGGGTGCTCTTGAGCGGTGCGCAGGAGCATGCGAGTTCACCAGGCGCGGCACCGACAAAAACGGCGGAACAGCAATTCAAGAATATTCAGGTGCTGAAGGATATTCCGGCAGACCAGCTGATTCCATCCATGCAGTTCATCGCCAGTTCCCTGGGTGTGGGCTGCGATTTCTGTCACGTAGAGCATCAGATGGATAAGGACGACAAGAAAACCAAACAGACCGCGCGGAAGATGATCGCGATGCAATTGGCCATCGACAAAAATCACTTTAATGGGGAACTGGAAGTGACCTGTTACACCTGCCACCGCGGCACGGCTCACCCGATAGCCATTCCAATTCTTTCTGCCGACGCCGCGAAAATGCCCACAGCCACGGCGCACGAACATGAGCACGACCACGAGGCCGAGGGCGATGAGCATGCCGAGCACCCGAATCTTCCCAGCGCCGATCAATTGTTCGACAAATATCTGGCGGCGGTGGGCGGGGCTGACGCGGTAAATAAAATAAAGACGCGAGTGCAGAAGGGAACTATCGACGCGTTCGGTTCACAATATCCCATCGAAGTGTATTCGGAAGCGCCGGAGAAACGCTTGTCGATCACCCATCCTCAATCCGGCCCGAGTGCGACCGCGTTCAACGGAGAAGTGGGATGGCTCACCACGCCGGGCGGAGTGCACCGCATGTCCCCGGCGGAAGGGGAAGCGGCGCGCATCGATGCGACTCTGCATTTTCCGGTGAAGGTGCGGGAGATGTATCAGGATTTCAAGGTGCGGCCGGGCGAAGGGATTGGCGGGCGACCGACGGTCGAAGTGCGTGGGATGGCAAAAGGTAAGCCAACGCTACGGCTTTTTTTCGATCAGGAATATGGTTTGCTTCTGCGATCGATTCGCTATGCGGAAACGCCTCTTGGCCGCAATCCCACGCAAATTGATTACGCGGATTATCGCGCGGCCGATGGGGTAAAGATTCCGTATCGCTGGACGCTGGCTCGTCCGGGCGGCAGCTTCACGATTAAGATCGAGCAAGTTCAACAGAACGTGCCAGTGGATGAAAAGCTATTTGTGCCACCTGCTGAGCCACCAGCAGCGCCCGCGAAATAGGTCAGTTCGCCAAGTTCCTAGCGATTGAAGAATAAAAGGGCACGCCGATAAAGCGTGGCCCTTTCTTTTAAATGTGAGACGTCGCTATTAAAAGTGAATAATCAACCCCGCCGTAAAACTTCCGCGATTGAGATAGTTGGAGATCTTCGCGTTATAGCAACCGAAGAACGGATCGCAATAGGTTCCGGTCGAGGAATTTCCGTAGGTGGGCAGAAAGCGCGCGTCTCCACGAAACCCAAGGTGCCGCGACAGGTAGTATTTCACGCCGCCGCCAACGCTGTAGGAAAACGCGGTGCGGTTCGGCGTGCCATTGCTGTTGTCGTCATGCGTGAACCCGACGCTGCCCGCGATATACGGACGCAGGCGATGTTCGCTGCCGCGCAGCATGTACAGTCCGCCGAATTGAAACTGGTCGATATCGGAGTGGTAGGCGTTGAAATAGGAATTGGAGAGCAGGTCGTGGGCGCTATACGAAGTGTTGTTGCGATTCCACATGAACTCTGCCTGAAAATTCTCGGTCACGTTGTAGTCCAGGAAAGTACCGAAGGCCAGAGAATCGTTGACGCGGAGGCGATCGATGGGCGCGGTGGAGCCGCCGATGTTCGAAAAGATGCTGACGGGATACGAGCCACTGGTTTCGTAGCCGACGAAGGGCGTAACTTCGAAGCGCCCTTGCGCTCGGGTGGAAATTGCTGCAAACAGGAATACAACAGTAGCAGCGGCGAACCAAACGAACCGGTTCTTCATGACGATGACTTCTCCTTTGGTCTCAGAATTCGGCTGGATCAAATAAGCCAACCATCCAGTCTATAAAGTTCGCGGGGCGAAGTCGTGATTTCATGTCGAGGAAATTTGCCGCTATCTTCAAAAACAACGCAGACACACGGCAAGCCTCATTTGCCTCTCGACAGCTTAAACACGAATCGCGGCAATGAGTTGCGATTCGCTGGTGGCCGGGGA
>JBAVNY010000015.1:0-1763 GCA_049691535.1 Candidatus Acidiferrum sp. | reverse complement strand
GGTATCAACCGCAACCGTTTCACACACCGTTAATCAGGGGGTGACGGTTGATGCGCAACTTGCAAAACGTGTGTGGAAGGCCATTCAAGAACTCGACTACTATCCCATTCGCCAGGCACGCGCACTGGTCTCAGGCCGAAGCCGTATTTTTGGCCTGATTGTTTCTGAGATTACCAATCCTTTTTTTCAGAAATCGCCCAAACCTTCGAAACACTAGCGGTAGAAAAAAATACGAGATTCTGTTGACTTCTACGATTCATGACCCCAAGCGCATGGAATTGGCGGTTCGTAGAATGATCGAAGGACGAGTGGATGGCGTAGCAATTCTGACTTTCGGTATGGAAGACGAGTTGCTAAACCATCTCCCTTTTCGCAATTTGCCACTCCTAAAGCGAGTAATTGGATTGGTGGCGATCGATCTTTACCAGGTGCAGACGATATCCAGATAAGAATCTGCGTTACAGAAAGGGCCGCGCTACGCGGGAGTGGGGGAGTGGGGCGGAATATCACTGAGGAGAATTCGTTGCCGGCTCCTACAATCTTGGATGAGGCGACGTTTGTAGCTTGGATCTTCTTTGTAAGAAGCCATCCTCCAGCTTGCTCGCCCTAACACCATCCCGAACAATCCGAGTAGAGAACGATAGTCGGCGCAGGACTCTTCACTGTGAAATCAGGGCCTTCGCATTTTCCCACCGCGTGAATATGAATCCCGTGCTTGCCAGGCGGTCGATATCCGCGTGCGCCGATTTCGACGCGCCTTGCCCAAATACAGCGTTAACGCAAAGCAACGCGGGAAGGAGGGTGAGCTTGTTGTAGGACAAAGGAATCCACTGAAAATTCATTTTGCAATACGAACCTTCGACGGTGCGGAAATGCCCGTTTCACCCCTTGTCGGAATAGGTTCGTGAAATCGCGGGAGAATTTCGACCCCCTTCGAATAGGCCTTGCAGGCATTCATCAGGTCCCACAATTCCGAATAGTTCAACAGCCCGCCACCATTATTACTCGTTGCTTTGGCATACCGAAGTGACTTAATGGCCTGTAATGACGGCAGTGAATCGCTTGGGGCCCGAGTTCCTGCATCCAACACGAGGGATGTCAATGAGGCCAACAACAAGGTAAGCACTAGGTTCAGGCGCCTAGTTTTGCGGGACATAGCCTCCTCACTTCCTCGCTTCAGAATCGGGCCACAGCCATAAAGAGTCTGACTAACTTACGGAGCACACATGCTAACCCTTTTCCCCAAGCAGTGGGAGCATTGGGGAGAGCCTCGGCACGAGCTTCCATTAGTAGGCAAGAGATCGTTCATGGTTAGAACGACGTTACGGACAATTCTTGCGCAGAATCCTCGTGAACTTTGGTTGTAAGACTCTGGTGAACCGCGGAAAGGTCAATACGGGTATCCTCAGGTCCTTGCGACACGTTTCTCAAGAGGAGAAGTTCAGTTTCAAAGCCCATTTCGGTCAGGCTATTCCCGCCGCACTCGACTTCCGCGTATTTTGGCAGTCCCCTGACCCGCGAAGTCCAAAGGTTTTCAGGCGCTCCGCCGGCAGTAACACTTTCGATCGCCCGATGCGCTCTGAGCTTATCGGATCTCGTCAAGAAAGCTGGGCATGCGGGCTGCTAGTTGTCCGATTCGTTCAAGACGTGCACCTGCCTTCCGATTTACCTTGCTGAAGATGATGACCCGAAGAGAACTTCTGGCAGTGTTTTTGGTACCGTCAATTTTCCCTTTGCGACAGGAGAGCGCCATGGAGCAGCGG
>JBAVNY010000014.1:0-6319 GCA_049691535.1 Candidatus Acidiferrum sp. | reverse complement strand
GTTTCCAGGTTTGCTAAACGACTCATTTATAAAAGATTAGAGTTCGGAGGCAAAGGGTACGGGTGTGCCGGGTGGCCAAGGACGTGCGGCAGTCTCTTTGAGCCAGTTTGCCTAAATTGTGATTAGCAGGCTTGGGACTGAGGAGAAATTCCGTGAACACACTTAAGAATAGCGCGCTAGCGTACCACTTGGGAGCGCGACCGGGAAAAATTGAAGTGACACCGACGAAGCCGTGCCGGACGCAACGAGATTTGAGCATGGCATATACGCCGGGAGTCGCGGAGCCATGCCTGGCAATTCAGGCCGATCCGCACGACGCGTACAAATACACGGCGCGAGGAAATCTGGTGGCGGTGGTGACGAATGGAACAGCGGTGCTGGGTCTGGGAGCGATCGGGCCGCTGGCGGGAAAACCGGTGATGGAAGGAAAAGCGGTGCTGTTTAAGAGGTTCGCGGATGTGGACGTGTTTGATCTGGAAGTGGACTCGACGAACGCGGATGACGTGATTCGCGTGTGCCAGTTGCTGGAGCCGACGTTTGGGGGAATCAATCTGGAAGACATCAAGGCGCCGGAATGTTTTTACATTGAAGAAACGCTAAAAAGGACGATGAAGATTCCGGTGTTCCACGACGACCAGCACGGGACCGCGATTATTTCAGGAGCAGCGCTGCTGAATGCGTTGGAGATTGTGGGCAAGGCGATTGAGAAGGTGCGGCTGGTGGTGAATGGAAGCGGCGCGGCGGGGATTGCATGCGCAGAACATTATGTGCGGCTGGGCGTGAAGCGCGAAAACATTTTGATGGCGGATACGAAGGGAGTGATTTACGAAGGGCGCCGAGAAGGAATGAATGTGTATAAGGCGCGGTTTGCGCAAAAAACGAAATTGCGATCGCTGAGTGAAGCGGTGAGAGGCGCGGATGTGCTGGTGGGCTTGTCGGTGAAGGGCGCGTTTACAGCAGAGATGCTGAAGTCGATGGCGGCGAAACCGATCGTGTTTGCGATGGCGAATCCGGACCCGGAATTGACATATGAAGAGGCCCTGGCGGCGCGCGACGACGTGATTATGGCGACGGGACGATCGGACTATCCGAACCAAGTGAATAATGTGCTGGGATTTCCGTTTATTTTTCGCGGGGCGCTGGACGTGCGGGCTACGGCGATTAATGAGGAGATGAAATTGGCGGCAACGCGGGCACTAGCGGAACTGGCAAAGGAAGATGTGCCGGATTCGGTGTGCCATGCGTATGGAGTGCGCAGGATCCGTTTTGGGCGGGAATACATTATTCCCAAGCCTTTTGACCCGCGAGTGCTGGTGTGGGAAGCAACGGCGGTGGCGCGTGCGGCAATGGAGACAGGTGTGGCGCGGGAGCCGGTGAATCTGGCGGAATACCGCGAGCGGCTGGAAAAGCTCTTGGGTAAAGCGCATGAAGTGATGCGGCTGATGATTCACAAAGCGCAGCTGGCACCACGCCGGGTGGTGTTTCCCGAGGGTGACAACGAGAAAATTCTGCGGGCGGCACACATCCTGGTGGAAGAAAAAATTGCGCGGCCCATCTTGCTGGGGAACGCCGGCGCGATACGCGCGAAGTTGGTGGACCTGGATGTAGACGTGGACGAGTTCGAGATAGTGGATACAGTTACGTGGACGAAGCGAGAGGAGTATGTTGCGGCCTATTACAAACTGCGGCAGCGGCGCGGCATGACGCTTTCGGAAGCGCGGGACGTGGTGCAGAAGAACCGAAACATTTTTGGAACGCTCATGGTGGAGCTGGGCGACGCGGATGCGCTGGTGGGAGGAGTGACGCAACATTTTCCGGAAACAATCCGGCCGGCGCTGCAGGTGATCAAGCCACGGCCGGGACTGCACAAGGTTTCCGGAGTGTATGCGCTAGTGACCAAGCGAGGCGAATTGTATTTCCTGGCGGACTGCACAGTGAACATCGAGCCCAGCGCGGAAGACCTGGCGGAGATTGCGATCTGTGCGGCGCAGACAGCGCGGCGATTCAATGTGACACCACGTGTGGCGATGCTATCGTTTTCGAATTTTGGAAGCACAGAACATCCGCTGACGGAGAAAGTACGGCGAGCCGTGAAGCTGGCACGAGAGATGGAGCCGGAGTTGATGATTGATGGCGAGATGATGGCGGACACGGCGGTGGTGCCGGAGATACTGGAGCAGACGTATCCGTTTTCGAATCTGCGGGGAGGAGCCAACGTGCTGATCTTCCCGGACCTGACGTCGGCGAATACGTGCTGCCGCTTGCTGAGCCGGATTGGCGGAGCGGAAACGATCGGACCGATCTTGATGGGGATGTCGAAGCCGGTGCACGTGCTGCATCGCGATGCGGAAGTGGAAGAGATCGTAAATATCGCTGCGATTGCGGTGGTGGACGCGCAGGATACGGAGGCGCGGCGGTGCGCAGACGGAGAAGTAGAGAACGAGGCGCGTGCGGAGGAAAAAGCAGCCGCAGAGACCGCGACGGTGAAGCGGTAAGTGGGTTACAGCGGAGAACTAGCCACGATGTGAGGACTGAGGAGAATCATCTACGGGGGATTAGGTAACTTCCTGAGGGGGATTGCAGGGTTAGCCGGGCTGTGGCGAACGGCTGGTTTTGATTAAATCGAAAGCATGAAGAATTTTGCGAGGCAGGATTGCGCCCCAGCCCCGGACGCAAAAGGGATTGGTGTGTCCGAACGGATGGAGCGCGGGCTGGTCAGATTTGATTGGGCCGGGCTGAACCTACTGGATGCGAGAGTGCGCGTGGCGCTATTGGTGGTTGCGTGCATTTTGTTGGCACTGCCGATTTGGTTGGTGAAGTATCCGCCGCTGGTGGATTATCCGAATCATTTGGCGCGGGCGTTTGTTTTGCATCATCTGCAGGATCCTAACTACGACTTTGGGCGTTGGTTTGCGGCGGACTGGGGACCGAATCCGTATCTGTTTGTAGATTTGCTGATGCAAGTGTTCCAGAGTGTGGTGGGAATTTACGCGGCAGGAAAATTGATGCTGACGCTGTGCGTGGTGGGTCTGCCGCTATCGGTACTGTTCTTTTTGCGAAGAGCGAATCCACGGAGCGAGTTTCTGGCGATTTTTGCGTTTGCGGTGGCGTATAACCCCGACATATTGATGGGCTTCATGAGCTTTCAACTGAGCCTCGCGCTGTGTTTGGTGGTGATGGGGGTGTGGCTGGATTGGGCGCGCGAGGAAAAAACAGGCGCGTACATTTTGCTGTGGATGCTGACGACGCTGCTGTATCTGACGCATCTGGGAGGATTCGCAGTCGCGGGGCTGGCGGTGGTGGTGTACACGCTGGTGACCGCGGGAATCGGCAAGCGACTGGTAATGGGAGTGCTGCCGTTCACGCCCGGGGCGGCGCTGTTTGGATACGCGAAGCTGCATGGATGGTCGGGGCGTGGGATGGATTATTCGACATGGCAGTTCATGGGAAAAGTGAAGAGCATGCTGGTGCCGCTGCAAGGATATTCGAGGGTGCTGGGCTATGCGATGGCGCTGGCCGTGGCGGCGACAGCGGTGTATTTCCTGGCGCGGCGCGACAAGCTGAAGGTGCAGTGGGGCTGGATGGCGGTGGTGGCGGCGTTGCTGGTAGTGCACTGGGCGATGCCGGACCAATACGGAGATTTGGCGTTCATCAATTACCGGTTCTGTATTTTCGCGTTTTTGTTTGCGCTGGCGATTCCGGCTTTTAGCGGGCCGAGAAATTGGATTGTGGCGTCGGGAACGGCGCTATTTCTGGCGAGCACGCTGGTGGTCGGGATGCACTTCGCGAGGGAGCAGAAGCGGCTCACGGAGCTGGCGAACAATTTCCAATATATACCGCGGAATGCGCATGTGCTGGCGTATAGCGCCAAGGGAAACACGTCATGGCTGGAGAGCGACAATTTGCATTTCTGGTCGTACGGGGTGATCGACGATGGATGGATTACGCCAAGCTTGTTTCATCAGAAGAGCGTGCAGCCGCTGCAATTGCGAGTGGCAATGTGCGACGACGACGATCAGTATGGCGACAAATTGATGAGCCGACAATCCAGCGTGGAATCGCTGCGGAAGGATTATGACTATATCTGGGCGAGCAACATCGAATACCTAGACCCGCTGCTGGGCACAATTGGGGAGGTCGTGAGGAGCAGTGGGACGCTGAAAATCTATAAGACCGAGCCAGAGGACGGAAGAACGAGCAGTGTAGAAACCCGCCGAGCGGAGATGGTGGCGGGGAGTTGTGTGGCGCGTTAACTAAGGATTTCGGGGCCTACAATTGTGAGGGGCCACATTGTGATATTATCTCAAGGCACACCAGCAGTGTCCTGTATCTCATTCTCAAAATAATACTTACAACCTCTCGAAGGGGGCCATAGGGATTAGAACGTATGGCGTACCGAAGTGGGGCGGGTTAGAAATTTAGTGTGTGCCACGAGTACGTGTCACTAGCTTTCTAGGCCTCTGAGTCTCTCGCGCGATCCAGCCACAGCGCTTTTGAGCTTAAGTCGAATGGCAAGGCGTAGGGCGCGAATAGGCGCATGATCTCAGGAGGTCTCCGCAGTGCATTTCCAGAAACAATTGTGGGCTCGCACGAAGGAAGAGGCGCGAGCGTTTCGAGACAGCAACAATGAACCTTTGGTATCAATTTTGATTCCTGCGCACAACTCGCAAGATTCGATTGGCGACACGCTGCGTTCGGCGTTGGGGCAAACGTATCCGCACAAGGAAATTATCGTGGTGGATGATGGGTCGACGGATCGAACCGCGGAAATCGTAAGACGATTTGAAGGGGACGGCGTGCGGCTGGTGTTGCAGAGGAGTCAGGGAGCGTCGGCGGCGCGGAATAAGGCGTTTTCGCTATGCCACGGAGAATACATTCAGTGGCTGGATGCGGATGACTTGCTCAGTCCGGAAAAGATCGCCGCGCAGATGAATTGGCTGAGCACCCAGGGAAGCAAGAGGACGCTGGTGTCGTGCGCGTGGGGAAAATTTTTGTACCGGTATTACAAGGCGAAGTTCGTGCCCACAGGTTTGTGGTGCGATTTGTCTCCGGTGGAGTGGCTGCTGCGAAAGATGGAGCAAAACGCTTATATGCAGACCGGAGCGTGGCTGGTGAGCCGCGAGTTGACGGAGGCGGTGGGGCCCTGGGACACGAGATTGTCTGTGGATGATGACGGGGAATATTTCTGCCGGGCAATATTGGCGAGCGACGGAGTGCGGTTCGTGCCGGAAGGCAAAGTTTACTATCGCGGGCCAGGATTCCGAAGCTTGAGCTACATCGGAGATTCGGTTACGAGGCGCGAATCGCTGTGGCTGTCGATGCAGCTGCACATTCAGTATTTGCGGACGGTGGACGATAGTGAAAGGGCGCGCGCGGCGTGCCTGAAGTATTTGAAGAGGTCCTTGATATATTTTTATCCGGAGCGCACGGAAATTGTGAGCCAGGCGAGTGAGGTGGCCCAAAGTCTCGGAGGCGAGCTAGGGGAGCCACGCTTTTCGTGGAAGTACGCGTGGATACAAAATATGTTTGGCTGGTCGGCGGCCAAGCATGCGCAAGAATTGAGCCTGGATTTGAAATGGTGGACGAAAAAGCAAGTGGACAAGGCGGTTTTTCTGCTAGAAGGACCAAGAGCTCGGCGCATGCGGGTATTACGGAGCCAAGGGCGCCAGACGCGGAGAACGGCGTTTAGCAATACGCATTAGCACCTCGCAGTGCGGGGTGACAGATATTGGCTTTGATCGTTACTTGCCATTCTGCGGCAGCTGGCAAGGACTCTCCGTAATAATCCCGTTTTGATTCGATGAGAGTGGGTAGTTCCCTTTTTTAGGCCACGCCTGGCAAGGTGTCGAGATCTGCGCGGATGGCAGGTGTCGAATAGCGCTAGGTGTTTTGCCGTCGTGGCGCATGCCGATCATCAGGAAAAGGATCAGGAAAGAGAAATTGTGTAGACGCTACCGTCGGTGGCGGAGGAAGGCTATTTCAAGATAACGCCGGGCGATGGGAACAGGCGCTAACGGATAGCGTCGGATTGGTAGCTGTCTTGCGAAGAAGTATTGCAGATGACCGTTCCATTAGGGAACGGAGTGGCTTCTCACATTACTCATCGGGTACTCGCCCGCCGTGACGGATGCTTACGGATTGAAACCCGACTGTATACTTCCGTATCCAGGTGCTACATCCACGCCGCATACGTTTTCTACGCCGCATCACGCTGGCTCTCTTGCTTCTCTGCAGCGTTGCGTTACTGGCTTCCTCGATCTACCGAGCCGCAACATTTCCCTTTGTCCATGACGAAAGCCTGAGCTTCGCCATCTTCAGT
>JBAVNY010000013.1:0-2368 GCA_049691535.1 Candidatus Acidiferrum sp. | reverse complement strand
GAAACCGACCGGGCCATCTGAGGCCCATGCAGCAGACGCAAAAATAGCGATGGTAAAAAGAAGAAAGAGTAATCGAAGTGAGCGTCCCTCAGACAAAACAGTCCACCTGCACGAAGGGTGTCGATCGAGGATGGGCAACCGCGAGCGTGGTTCTTCGTGTCAGGACCAAGGTTACGGGGAGAAATGCCGCTCGTAAATCCAACCAAAGTACCGAGTTGTAGTACTTGAGACGAGTTACTGGTGGGATACTACCGGGTGGATACGGCTGAGGGGTGGACCCATTCGGTAATGGATATTCACTACGAAACCGAGCCGGTGCACGATTGCCGGGCTAGTTGATTTTAACGGCCGGGAGCGGGCCTTTAGGAACCGCGGACGCGTCTCTGCCAATATTCTCCAGGAGCAGCTTACGGTATTTGCTGCGCTCTTCAAGGCTCATGTCCACTATTTCAAAAGACATATCCTGCGCGCGGTAGTCGCGCATCAGCGCCGTGGCCTGCACATTGCGCAAGCCGATTTGCATCCGCAGGTTGACCTTGGTGCCGGGAGCGAGATGCATATTGGTGGAGGCCAATCCGCCCGTGAGGCTGGCAGTTTTGATTTCCAATCGGCAATTCTGCTTCAGATTGGTGCTGACCGCCGAAACAGCTTTCTGCAGGCGAACGCGAGGATGGCGTCGTTGCCGCACAAATTTCGAGTTCTGGGGAATCTCGAGCGGGGCGAGATTGAGTTCGTCTCGCTCAATGCCACTTTTCGGCAAGAAATCGCGAGCCCACGCCGGATCGAGTTTTTCCAGCACCTGCAAAGCGGCAATGCGAAGTTCCTGCGGGTGAACCCAGCCAAACATTTTGCGAGCTTCGGCAATCCGTTTCAAAGTGCTGGCAGCTTCCGCAGAATTCAGGCGGCCCAGTGCTTCAATGGCTTTGACGCGAAGGTAAGGAGCAGCGTCGGTGGGCAAATCGCCATCCGCGATGGTGAGCAGACGTCCCAACCCACCGCGATCGCCGGTAATGCCCAATTCATCGATGACCAGAGGCATAACCAGCGGATCGACATGATCGAGAATTTGCAGCAAGATGCGGCAACGTCCCGGAGAGCCGCTGGCGGAAATCTGACGAACGATGCGGTCTTGCGAAGTCCTGGGAAAATCCTTCATCCGTGCCGGCAGGAAAACCGCAGCGGCTTGCGGGTCCAGTTTCGCAAGCAAACCCGCCATTTCCACAGCTTCCGCCACAGGCCCGCCGCGAAGTGTGCTGCGCAGATACTGCAGTGACTCCTCGCCCAGGTCATGGGCAAGGTTGGCAACGTTTTCCAGATCATCGCGCAGTTGGCAGCGATTGAAACGAACCGAAAGCTGCTCCATCGCGGTCTGCGGCAGTTGCCGGAGAACTCCGGTGAGTCCCGCAGCCACTTGGCGCGCGCGAAGGGCTTCTTCCACAAACTCCGGCACGCGCTCTTCAATGCCCATCTTCACGCGCAGGCTTTTGGCTACGCCGGGACGCTGCGACTCCACGCCGGCAAGCAAGTCGAGCGCCTGTTCCATGGCCGGAAAGCAACGTTGTGAGGCCGCTTCTTGACTAAGCCGCACGAAGGCGGCGCTCACGAGCGACTGGAGGTCCTGGTCTTGCTCGACGCTCAAGCGCAGTCCGACATGACGCAACGCTTCTGCGAGCAATTTGGGATCGGCCTGCGCATAGAGTCCAGCAAGCTCAGAAAGGCCAGTGGCGGCGCGTTTGCGCGCGTCGGGCTCTTCGCTGTCTGCGCAGCGCGCATAATTTTGCAAAATGCTGATCGCTTCGGCAACGTCGCCCTGCGCGATCAGATCCCCAACATACGACTGCACATTCTTAGGTGGAATGCACCAGGCTTCTTCAGAAAGCAGAACTTCACGCTTGGCGCTTTCTGGCACCGAAGCCCAGAACTGCCGATCCAGAATTTCCCGATGCGATTCGACAAGTATCCCAGCATCCGCGAGCTTGTCTTCGTGCTGCCCCAGGATCTTGCGCAAACCTTCAATTTCCTGGTTCATGCGATCCAGCATCTGGCGTACCGCGTTTACCTTCACTTCGCCGCGTTCGAACTGCTCCAGAGCAAAACGGATCGAGAGATGCTCGGCCAGTTGCACCAGAACATTTTGATCCAGCTTCTTGTGTCTTCCCTGTTCCGCTATTCCGGCCAGCGCATCACGCAAAACATCTTGCGATTGCGGAGGAAGTTGCGTGACTTCGTCTTGAAACTCAACGGCAGCCGAGGCTGGGTTCTGCGACGGTCCCATTTTGCCGAACATGGTAAGCGCGCGAAGGATTCGGTAGATTTCCTCGTCGTTGGGACCTGCGCCCGGCGCCACGGAATTCGCCTTGCCGGTCCA
>JBAVNY010000012.1:0-2029 GCA_049691535.1 Candidatus Acidiferrum sp. | reverse complement strand
AGACTCAACAGCAGTCGGACACAACATATCGTTTGTATGACTATGGGCGTCCGCGCGAGTTGCATCTGAAAGAAGGCTTGGCAGCGGTCAAGGAGAAAGTTTCGTCGGGCAAAGTCGTGAGGCCCGCTCCGGTCCAAATGAACGGAACCCGCAACCTGCGATCGCAAATGATCGCCGCACCATACTTCGCTGTCGACCTTTACGCGCTGAAAGATGCGCAGGAATTTCAAACGCAAGACGACTCGGGAAACAGCTCGGTGCAGATTCTGTTTGCGGTCGAAGGTTGTGGGATCGTGGAAACCGAAGGCATGGAGCCAGTGACCTTCGCAAAGGGTGACGCGGTCGTTGTTCCCGCATGCGCAGGAAAGTTCAACGTTCGTCCGCAGTGGTCAATTGAGTTCTTAAAGAACAGCGTTCCCAGCAGTCACTTGCCGGAACCCGCGACTCGAATGTAGTTTCGGAACGGGTCTACTTTCAACTATGGCGAAGAAAAATCTTGATTTTTATCCGGTCATTCTTGCTGGCGGACGCGGAACGCGCTTCTGGCCTCTGAGTCGTAAACGTCGGGCCAAACAATTGCTGGCGCTGGACGGCAAGCGGACCATGATTCAGCAAACCATGGCGCGCCTCGTCGGACTGGCTCCTCCAAAACGTTTCTGGGTGATTACTAACGACGATTTGCGTGAGGAGATCGTCCGGCAGCTTCCCCGTCTGGAAAAGAAACAGATTCTTGCCGAACCCGCTGGACGCAACACTGCGCCCGCAATCGGCCTCGCAGCTTTCATCCTTGAGTGCACACTACCCGACGCCGTCATTGGACTATTTCCCTCGGACCACGTCATCGGCAATATTGAAAGGTATCGGACCGTACTGAAAAACGGCATAGAGCTTGCTTCAGCCGGAGAGAACATTGTTGTGCTTGGAGTTAGTCCGTCACGTCCCGAAACTGGGTATGGATATATTCAGGCGGGCGCGCCAACCCCGAACGGTGCATTCCGGGTTCAGCGTTTTACGGAAAAGCCCGATTCCCAGCGGGCCGCGGAATTTGTCGCGGCTGGGAACTTCTATTGGAACAGTGGCATGTTTCTGTGGACTGCTCGAACCCTCGCAAACGCATTGCGGGAATATCTTCCGAAGACCGCTTCTTTGCTGGAGCAGATTGCCGCCACCTTTGGCACATCGAGGTTTCCTCAGACATTCAAGTGGCTGTATCCGCGATGCGAAAATATAAGCATTGACTATGCGGTGCTGGAACCGCGCTCCGCAAGGGGAGAAGGCGCATCCAATATTTATTGCCTGCCCGCGGACTTTGGATGGAATGACCTCGGTTCATGGACCGCACTTCACGAGCATAACGTGGCAAAACGTCCAACTCAGGATCGCAATCTGATTACGAGCGAAGGCGTCTTCACGCTGAATGCGGAGGGGAATTACATCCACGCGCCGGGAAAATTCGTGGCGGCGGTAGGCGTCAGCAATCTTGTGGTTGTCGAAACAGATGACGCCCTTTTGATTACAACGTGGGAGCATGCTCAGGACGTAGGGAAAGTAGTGAAGCATCTCGACGAAAAGAAACTGCACAGGTTGGTCTAAGTCCACGACTCAGACATGACAGAGAAAATTAAGTTCGGCACAGACGGATGGCGTGGCATCATTGCCGACGATTTTACGTTCGACAATGTACGACGCGTCGCAGGCGCAATCTCCTCTTACGTTTTGAAGCACGAAGACCCCAGCCGAGGATTGATCGTCGGCTACGATACTCGCTTTGCTTCCAAGCGCGCAGCCTGTATCGCCGCGGAGGTTATCGCCGACGCGGGAATCGCAGTTACTCTTTGCAGTGACGCCACACCTACTTCCGCCATTTCGCTGGCGGTGAAAGCAAGAGAGGCGGCGGGCGGCGTGATCATAACGTCGAGTCACAATCCTTGGAACTGGAATGGAGTTAAGTTCAAGGGCAATTTCGGCGGCTCCGCCACTCCCGCGATCATGAAGATTATCGAGGACGAACTTCATGCCGGCATGATGC
>JBAVNY010000011.1:0-8947 GCA_049691535.1 Candidatus Acidiferrum sp. | reverse complement strand
AGACTCAACCTAGCATGTGCCGGAAACTGGCAGACTTAGCGTGACTTCCGCGGAGCACAGTAGCGAGACGCGCATTCCAACGACTGGGAGGAAGATTATGAAAAGGACATTACTCGACGAGTCGGTGGATAACCTGGCTGTGGACCGCCGTAGATTTCTCGGCGCGGCTCTCGGTGCCTGCATCATAAGTCCACTTGGCTCTTCGTCTATGCAACTTGCGGCAAGCATGAGTGGGTCGCTGACAAAAGAGCAACGTGACAGCATGACCCCGTCGCAAGTTATTGACGAATTGAAGAAGGGGAATGAGCAATTTCGTTCGGGCAAGATGGCTCCTCGGGATTATTTAGCTGAAAAACGCTCAAGTGCTGCCGGCCAGTATCCCGCGGCGATAATCCTTGGATGCGTTGACTCGCGGGTGCCTGCGGAAATCATTTTCGACGCTGGGATCGGCGACACGTTCAATGGGCGCGTGGCCGGCAATGTGGTCAACGATGACCAGCTTGGGAGCATGGAGTTTGCATGTGCTGTCTCGGGATCTAAGCTAGTCTTAGTCCTAGGACATACGGCTTGCGGCGCGATAAAGGGCGCAATCGATGACGTGGTATTGGGCAATCTCACGGGATTGTTGGCGAGGATCAAGCCGGCCGTTTCTGAAACCAAGTTTGAAGGCGAGAAGTCCAGCAAGAATCCGGCTTACGTCGACGCTGTGTCCCGAACCAATGTCAAATTGGCAATCGAAAACATTCGGCGGCGAAGCCCGGTATTGGTGGACCTGGAGAAAAAAGGATCGATCCAGATCACCGGTGCGATGTACAGTGTCGCGAATGGCGTGGTGGACTTCGTCAGTTAGCGGCTGCCCTTCAATTCATCGCTGAAATCTCTGCTAACTCCATCTGGTTAGTTCGTGCCGGCTCAAACGGTCGATGCAACACCTCTCAAGTCGCTTGGTTCCACAAAGCTTTTCAAAAGGAGCGTCTCCAGGGCTGTATTTCAATTACACCTAAGCAGGGCAGTCTGTTCTTTGAATTAAGCTTTGCGAACGAACTTAGGCTTTGAAATTCCTGCTCTTAGACATCGAGGTGGTTTTGCGTCCACCTATTGAATCCACCCGGGAAATCGGACAACTCAAGTTCTAGAACTTTAAATGGACGGTAACGGCGTTTACCGTCGTGTACGATCATCTCGCTGCTGCGTGGAATTGGCGGCGGATCGCTCCAACCTTCTCCGGCTTGGTCGTACCAACAAACCTTGGTGAACTTGGCGACCTCTGGCTGCACTTTCCTCCAACCGTAACCTCCATACCCGCCACCTCCGGATTCAAGGATTACCGCGGGCTGACCATCGCCAGCGCAATCAATGTTTAAAGTTCGCCCTCCGATGTCGACGGGCCGTCCAATCCGGAATTTGTGTTGTTGATTGTGCCAGCGTCCAATCTGCTCATAGCTGAAACCGGTGACGGCCAGGATAACGCAAGCAAGAGCTAGTCCCTTCACGAGCGGCAGGATCCAGCTCCTATTTGGTGCGCTCATGAAGGTTCTTATATCACGCTGCCGCAACGCTGCCTTAGGTCCTTAGTCGGGTAAGCGGAGAAGTCAAGTTCTAGAACTTTAATTGGACGGTTTCGGCGTTTACCGGGACTTGCGGGTCTGCTCACTAGGGATGCTTTACGATGTTGACAGAATGTTCTCGAAATTCATTCATCCAGCGGACGAGCTTGTCCTGGGCGTCGCTCTTCGAGGACTTGCCACAAATTGTGTAATGAACCGATTCTTGGCCTGAAGAGAACCAATAGTCATACGTTGAAAAGTCATCGAGAAAAATCCGCGTTTGAAAATAGGGAGAAATCTTAATCGACTTCAACTCGTTTAGGGTAGCCTCAACCGCATTATAATCGACGGCGAACCGAGTTGTGCGAACTCTCACTTTCGCTGCAATCTCTTCAGCTTTAGCGCTGGCGTTCTTGTCCAGCATCTCGGAAACAAGGGCGTATAGTTCTTGGCCCTTCATGTTTTCTAACGAATGACTAACCAGTTCAGACTCCCGTCCCGGATAAACGATTAACGCTAGTTGGGTCTCCGTATCGTGAAACCGCAGCGTGAATTTCACGTAATATGGCTTTGACTCGACATCGACAAACAACACGATCAAGACATCAGCGTAAACTTCTGAAACACTGCGGCCCCTCGTCTGAGGAATTGCTGGTGCCGATAGCAGGCAAATCAAGAGGGCACAGATTAGGACCTTTCTGCGTGTCATCAGAGGCCTCCTGTTTGTAGAAAAGAATATCTAAACTAGTCTGGTTTTGATGACGCTTCAAGCATCAAGAATGCCTCACGACGGCCGAGTAGACTGTCGGTGTTCACCCTAACAGCGCTCGGAGCGAAGGAGGCCGAATGCGAATTATAGGATGTGATTTACATGCTCGCCAGCAAACGTTGGCGATGCTAGATACGGAAACGGGAGAGATCGTG
This sequence comes from Candidatus Acidiferrum sp., assembly GCA_049691535.1. GTDB lineage: Bacteria > Acidobacteriota > Terriglobia > Acidiferrales > UBA7541 > Acidiferrum. Next base: position 6,476 of record JBAVNY010000011.1, on the reverse strand, counting down.
AATTTGACTCTGGAGCACGAAGATAATTGCGTGCGAGAGTTTTATTCTAAACTGCCGTGGCCCGTGCTGGTAGGTATCGAGGCCACTGGATTCCCAGTTCGTCCATCAGGTTCAGAAACCAAGGCATCGATCCCAACATTGCAAATCCACGATATGGTCAGACTTACTCGGGCAGTGTTGCCATCCCGCCGAGAAGATAGGTCCCGAACAATCGGTGATACCTGGCTTCCTTACCGCAGCTCAATTAGGCTTGTTCATTCTCATGGTTGCTTGAGACGGTCGCCTTTGGCCAACAGAAGCAGATATCGTAAGGAGACAATGTGAAGCCATCTTTCAAGATACTCTGGATGCTGACGGCCTTTCTGTCCGTGACTGCGTCTGACGGGGTACCCGCAGCCGCCCAACAGGGAACTAAGCCAAATATTCTTTTCATCCTCAACGACAACACCGGCTACGGAGACATTGGAGTGTACGGAGGCGGCGAGAGACGCGGCGCGCCCACACCGCGCATCGATCGCTTGGCGTCGGAAGGCCTCATGCTCACGCAGTTTCTCGTCGAGCCTTCATGTACGCCATCTCGTGCCGCATTAATGACGGGGCGCTACTCCATTCGTTCCGGCTTATCTCTCATCCTGGTGGAGGGAAATTCAAATTCCCTGCCTTCCAGCGAAATCACCATGGCCGAGATGTTGCATGAAGCTGGTTATGCGACCGCGCTCTTTGGCAAGTGGCATCTCGGAGATGCCACCCCGAGCCTGCCACAGAATAAAGGTTTCGATGAGTTCTATGGCATCCCGCCGGGAGCAAGCTGGAACGCATACCTCACAATCTCCCAGGTTCAGCGTACTCAGCATGTCACCATACCTCTCGACAAGGGCCCGCAAATCTACGAGGCTAAACGTGGCGAGCCTCTCAATGTGGTTAAACCTTTCACCGAGGAGGTCCGGCGCAACATCGATTGGGAACTCACCGATCGGGGAATCGATTTCATGAAGCGGCAGAAGGCTGCGGGCAAGCCGTTCTTCCTTTATCTTCCGATCTCACGCACGCACTTTCCCAATTTGCCTTCGAAACGATTTGAGGGCGTCTCTCGCATCGGCCAGTTCGGTGACTCTTTAATGGAGGGTGACGCTGTAGTCGGCACGATGCTGGACGCATTGAGAGATCTTGGCCTCGAGGAAAATACGATCGTTGCCTTTGTTTCTGATAACGGTGCCGAAGGTCCAGGAGCTCGTAACTTCGGGGGCGATATGCCGGACATGGGGTCGCCAGGACCGTTCCGCGGCTTCCTTGGAGACGTGAGCGAGGGCTCCCTCCGGACTCCGGCGATCATTCGCTGGCCAGGTCATATCAAACCGGGTCAGTCAAACGCGATGTTTTCCATCATGGACTTCTTTCCGACGTTTGCTCGCCTCACCGGTGGCAAGGTGCCCAACGACCGTCCGATCGACGGTGTAGACCAAACGGACTTGTTGCTGGGGAGAAGCGAGACGGGGGCGCGGAACAGTCTTCTAACGTTTGTCGGGCCCACGCTCGCGGCTTCACGCTGGAATCAGTGGCGTGCTTATTTCCTGGACGTAGCGCCCGGACGTAGCGGCACGAGCGGCGCCGACCTGATGGGCGGCCTTGGTCTTAGTGCGGCACCAATGAATGGTTATCCCAAGATCTTTAACATTGAGTCCGATCCGCGAGAGGAGCATAACGTCGCCGAGCTGTACGCCTGGGTGAGAGCATCTGTAATGAAGCCAGTGGACACCTACTTGCAGAGCATCAAGAAATATCCGAATCCACCGGCAGCTAATATTACGAATTTCTCTCGGAAATAGGGGAAGCGTTTCAAGCCGGAAGGAGAACGCTGCCCCGAGAACTCCCCTCATGAGTGTGGGCTCGCGCAGCCCGACTTCACGCGCCCGTGGGCGTATGTTCAACTTACCGGAGTGATCCGACTGTCACCTTGGCCATTGCACTTTGATGATGGTGTATTCGGAAGTTATTGTGCCAGTTAGGCTCGGAGCGGAAAAGCGCTACTGATCTCCGCGAGCGCCGTAGTCTGGCCAGTTTCCGAGAACTAATTAGGAGTTAGTGCTGTGCCGACAAGCCGGATGATTGAATATTAGAGGAGTACTGTCCGAACCGCATGGAATCCTTGCGGAGCCCCGCGGACAAGCGTGAAGTTTTATTGCTCGAGATAGATGCGAAAGAGGTTGGCCTTCGCCGAGAGGCGCTTACTGACGAAGTAGCCGGGCGACATTCCTGATGAAATGTCGCCTTGATTGATCAAACGCGCGCCGGGAACATGAGCGAAATCCGCCTCACTCGCGAAGCCTCTCGTAAATGCGGGAGGCGGGGCCCCGGGCCTGATGGGTATGACCGCTGTCTTTGATGAACTGAACGGGAACGGCCGGAGTGACACGTACACCCATTTCCCGTCCAGACTCCACGAGAGCAGCGGGGCCGAGGAGCGTGCGATGCCGAACCCGAAGGTGCAGCTATCGCATACAGTGATCGGTGCCCCGCCCTCAATCGGCACAGCCAAGGACATCGAGTTCCTGTCGCCGTGCCCGCCCAGCGGCGTAACGCCCACGAGGGCCCAGCGACCATCCGGCGAAACACTTTGCAACTGCATGATGTCAAGGTCCGACACCGCGACCTGGCCGTTGCCGTCTTCGTCGATACTCATGATCTTCGGCGAAGTTTGAGTGCCCTGATACAGGATCCGCCCCGGCCTCCCGAAAAAAGCGCGATATTCGCCTCCGAACGTTAGCTGTCGCGGCGCCTGCGTGCGGTCAAGCCAGCCGACCCAGATGCCAGATCGTGCCTGGCCCTGTTCTGTTGCAAAGACCACTTTTTTCCCATCCTGCGATATTGAGAAATGCGTGAGCACTAAACCCGGAAGAAGTCGTTCCGCAGCTCCGGTAGCGGCATCGGAAACCCAAAGCTCGCCGCTGAAGTAAGAATGAGAACCAGTGACGCGTCGCAAGTAATAGACCTTCTTGCCATCCGGTGAGAGTGTGGGGAAAAACGCGTAACCTTCAGAGGTGATCTGCTTATCCCCAGTCTCGTCTTCGTGTAGCCAGATGGCGGACTGTTGCGTGCCGGCGGTAGTGATGAAGGATTTGCCGTCAGGCATGATTGCCAGTCCCTCTTCTTCGCTCGCGCCTGATGGCGTCAACTGCTGAGCTGCGCCGTCGGGAAAGTGTTGCCGCCAAACGTGAGAACCGGCGGTCCAAGTATTCACTGTGAAGTACATCCATTTGCCGTCGGGAGACCATTGGGCCCATGTACACGTACCCTGCGGTCCGACTTGCCGTCCCGCCGATGAGCCGTCGAACGGCACCATTCGGCATCGTTTCCACCACTCGCTATCCATTTCCGCCAGCAACACCCATTTCCCATCCGGCGACAGCGCAGACCGGTGCACCATACCTTGCATTTGGTCGGGTGGAACGTAGATGTCCCGCTCATCAGTCCGGCTGGTATTGGAGGTGGACAGCTTCATGTGTATGCCAGAGCTGATCGTGGAGAACAACACGCGATCGCTACCGATCCAGCTCAATCCCGTGGCGTTAGCCATAAACAGCTTCGGTTCCTGCCCTCCGAGCAGCGGCAGTTCGTAGGTGTTCCATGTAAATGGACCTTCGATTTGTGTGAAGTACACGCGGCCGCCGTCCTGGGAGAAATTGATAGTCTGCTTTCGAAAAGCCGTCTTTGTGATTTGGACAGGTTCGCCGTCCGGTAGAGATTTGAGCCAGATCTGGCCTGTGTTCGTAGAACTTCCGAAACTGCCGGGGCCGCGCAGAAACGCTACCAGTTTGCCGTCGCGGGACAGTGCGGGGATTTCGGCAGAATCATTAAAGTTCGTAAGTTGCTCCCAACGCAGGGAGGGAGCCGCCGCACTCTCGTTGCGAGTGAGGCGCGGCCAGAAGAGGAAGATCGCGGCGATCAAAGCGCAGAACCCGACACCGGCAATCGCTGGCACGAGCCATGTGCGATGGCGTTTTCGAGGTGGGGCTGTGACCGTCACGGCGGTTGACGTTCCTTCGAGGCGGCGCAGATGCGTCGCCAGTTCATTCGCCGACTGATATCGAAGCTCGGGGTCTTTTTCCAGACACTTCAGCACGATGCGCTCGAAATCGGTCGAGAGTTTCGGAGAGAGCGCGGTAGGTGCGGGCGGCGCCCGGTGAAGAATCGAGTTGGTTAGCTTCGGAACCAACAAATCGTTGAAGGGCAACCGCTGTGTGGCGAGTTCGAACAAAACAACTCCGACGGAGTAGATGTCGCTGCGTTGATCGACTTGTTCTCCGAGCAACTGCTCGGGCGACATGTACGGCAGGGTGCCCGCGATGCCACTTGGCGCATCCGCCATCGACAGTGTGGTGCTCAGCCTCGACAGTGCCTCGGGCGAAAGGGTTGCCAGTCCAAAATCGAGTATCTTCAGCCGGCCATCGAGCGTCACGCGCAGATTCGCGGGTTTCAAGTCGCGGTGCAGGACACCCGCCGCATGGGCCGCCGCCAAGCCTTGTGCTAATTGGATCCCGAGATGGACGACCTCCTTCTCTGCCAGTGCGCCCGAACGCAATCGCGCGTCCAGCGACACGCCGGCCACCAGTTCGCTAACGAGGAAATCGTGGCCATCAAAGGTATCGAAGTCGTGGATGGTCTGAATGGATGGATGATTCAGCCGCGAAAGGATGCGGGCTTCGTTGCGAAAGCGCTTGCGCGCCACCTCGTCGTTAAGAGCGCCGGGAGTCAGCACTTTGATGGCTAGATCTCGCTCCAACTTTTCGTCGTAGGCACGATAAACGACACCCATGCCACCGGCACCGATCTCTTCCTCGATGCGATAGCGCCCAAATTTCTGGCCGACGAATGGCAAGGATCCTCTCCCGTGGGCGAGATGGTAACACGTCAAAGTCCGTTGAAACGTAGGCCGATCTTGCGGAACGCGACCTCTAGAACTTTGGAAGAATTCACTTGAAGTTCACTCGGTCTCGATTCCCAGATAACGCAGAAACATTCTCGGCAACTCCAGCCGGGAAAGGGGTGCCGTGACGTGCATGCGTACTCTCTGCAAAATTCCGGGCCAGAAGTCCGCATGTGGGAAGCGTCCATAGGGTCGCCGCCGTAATACCTATCGACCATGAAGTGGAAGTATTTGACTCCAGCGTGGATGTTGGCCTCTTCTCGGTGGATGTCAGCGACTTTCATCTGCTCGCCTGTGCCCGGCATGAGCTGCATGACACCAATGGCGCCTACGGGACTCTTGGCAGCCTGATTCAAGCCGGACTCCCATCTGGTAACCGTCAGCCATCATGAGAAGGTAGTCCATGCGGTACTCTGAGGAATACTTCTGGAAAGTCTTTACAGTCTCTTCAAACCGCTTCATGCCTCCAAGCGCGGGTCAGCAACTGGGTAACCGATTGCGAAATGGTAGACGACTTGTCCTAGCTCAGATGAGAGGCCCAGATATCGGTTCACTTCTTCATCAAAAAATGCACCGATGCCAGTTGCTCCCAGACCAAGAGCCTCGGCAGCGAGATACATTCGTTGGCCAATTGCTCCCGCCTCGAAATGCACGTATCGATAGCCGCGATCTCCGTACCTGCTGGCAGCACCTTCAAAATCGCCGATCATGGAAAATGCCACGCATGCATTACCGGCCAGGTCTTGTCCCAAACTGAGGGCTGCCGCCACCAGGCGTTGGTCCCCTGCTTTGATTCTTTCCAACTCTGCATGCTCCGGCCAGAAGCGATAAACACCCGGCTCCAGGCCTTCGACGCGATGGACGTAAAGATAAAGATGGACGTAACGATGTGTAGCGAAATCGGCGAACAGACGCTCCCTTGTGGTGGACAGGAGAGTCGCAAGTTGCGGGAAGGAGATCGACTCGCGCCCACCCTTGAAGTCAAGAGCAGAACGCCGTGTACGAACGACGTCACCGAAACCGTGGTTTGTGGAGACAGGAGGCGACAGGCTGACTTCCCCGCGCCCGGATACCTTCGGCTCGCCAAGAGAGGGGATGGTGGATTCTGTGCTGAGCTTCGTGGCAGTGTGAATGAGTTCGATCAGAGGGTAAGTCCTTTGCTCCTCCGACAGTCGGTTGGGCTGGCCTCCAAACACAACCGTCTCGTCGGCATTCCGATTGTTCACGGGAATGGACGCGCCGTGAAACCCGACGATTAACATGGGCCACTCATCCGCGCTGAGGAGACACGATTCCGCCACCCTGTCATCCCCAAAATGCCCAATAGCAAAGCTCTCGCTTCCGAGAGATCGAGCCGCAAGTGCGAGAGCCTGCCAGGCATGTCCGATGTCGTGTAAGCAATACCGATAGGCCCGGTCCCCGTATTTCCAGGCTTCGCGCCAAGCAATACTGGTCAGAACGAAAATGAGGGGGGCAGAGTTGTTGACAAGTTTCGCGCCAAAATCTCCGATGGCACGTCGTTCTGCCATGTGGGATGAGGGGCGGTAATGAT
>JBAVNY010000010.1:0-3679 GCA_049691535.1 Candidatus Acidiferrum sp. | reverse complement strand
CCGATGCCTCCTCCTGCAAACCCGCTTGCCCTCCAGTATCTGACGGTAGTCACCAGGTCCCACTACATGGTGCTGATTTTCCTTGTCCAACTGATCTCCGGCCTGCTCCTTCTCGCCAATCGCTTCGTCCCGTTGGCGCTCACCCTTCTCGCCGCCGTCCTCTTCAACATCTTGCTCTACCACGTCACCATGGATCCGAAGGGAATTGGCCTCGGCGTTTTTACCGCCATCCTCTGGCTATTAACCTTCTCAGCCTACCGCACCCACTTCCGCCCCATCCTCAGTCCAAAACCACAATCCGCCTCTTAGCGGCGCATCACACCGGCACCATAACCATGAACCGAGCTCATGATTCGGCGCGGTACCTGCGAGACGACGCCCACGGAGCTGCATGCTGCAGTGTGCGCTCTGCAAAAGGGCGCGGATTCCGCCAGGCTGCGCCTCCGAAATTTCCTGTTCGGGCCCAGCTAGAGCCACACCAAGTTGAAACTGGATGATCGCAGTCTATGTGACCAGTCTAGAGACTCCAAACGCTAGACCGGCTCGGTCGTTTTCTTCAGGATGATACCGAACAGTCCCTTTTTGTTGAAACGCCTTGGATCCGGTCGGATCGGCTCGGCCTCGCAAATCATGGATTGCTGACTGGAAAATGATTGGGTGAAGGACCGGAAGCCCCAGTTAGCATCGACGTCATCAACAACCAGTGCGCCGCCAGGCCTTACACGCGTCCAGGCTCGATCCAACTCGAAGCGCACGTTTCGCTCCGTGTGCATGCTGTCGTGAATGAAAAGATCGATCTGAGGAAGCTGGCAAAGCAACTTGGGAAGGCGAAGCCGGCTTGAGCCCTTGATATAGGACCATCGCGCTGCGTAGCGGTCGCCGACCGCTACTCCGATATGCGACTGCCAAGATCTTTCTATAGGGGGGAGGTCAATGCTCCACAGATGACCAGCCTTGTTCCTCTCCAGTGCCTCAAGAACAAAGCGCGACGTTACACCGTGAGCAACACCAGTCTCTATGACATCCTTTGGCCGCAGATGATGAGTCAGACACCAGATCGTCCGCACGAATCCGGCATCCCCGTCATTCCAGGACCCGAAGCTCTGCGGACCGGCACAAATCCCCTTTGCTTCCAACTCGTTCATGACTTCTGACCACAACTTCCAGAATTCCTGAGTCAACTTACATGGCCAGGGGACGCCCAGTTGCTCATGAAGCCGGCGTTCCCAATTCTCATCGGATTCGTATTGGCAGTGGGGGCCGCGCTCTTCGCGCTGAGCAACATAGGATTCCTGGACTCTGGTCCATACCTCAAGCGGATCGGATGCCAAGATCGCGATGCCTTCCATTGGATGCTTTAACAAATAATGTAAAGGTAGGCCTAACATTGGATCTCTTTTCACCCAGCCGCGCGAATGCAACATCTCACCAGTGCCGGTACTCTGAGATGGTTCTCCCCGGGAATCATCCTGCCAATAGGGCTTTCGGTGTATCAACCACCCGACTCGTCCATTTGGAGGGTTGGTTTGAATGTATAGGTTAAGGAAGCAGCATTTGGTGTAAAAATGTTGGACTCTGCTGCTCGCTGATTCAGGACACCAAGTAGGCTCCCATTTTTGTCATCGCGCAAATCAACGACCTCCACGCCCGGCTCGGTAGCGCCAAGACGCTCCCGGAATATGTGCGGGCGCTTAAAGCGCTCGGCATCGAACGGTACGATTCCTATTTGGCTGACGGCCACTCGGAATACTTCGGGCAGGGCGGCCACAGCGTCGTCTCCCCACCGGTGCACGAACTCCTTCCCGTCGCGGACACCGGCCAACACGAGACGTTCCTTGAGCACCTACGTCGGCACGAGCGGCGCGAGACCACTTACCTGGAAATGTCCAAGGGCTTGGCGCAGAGCGGCATCGAGAAGTGGACTGTGAACACCGGCACGATGACCATGGCGTTCCACGATAAGACCGGCAAAGCGATGCTCGTCGAGCACATCAAATAAGCCTTGGTCTAAGCGGGAGTGGCCCAGTCCCGGCCACCAGCACCAAGCAAAGCGAATTCAGCGCTGATTGATTGCCTCGTTCAGTTGGGAGAAAGCGGCTTCTTGACGATTGTCGGACCCGGATGAACGAGCGGGACGCTGGCGGTAACGGTGGTACCGGATTCGTCGGACTGCACCAGAAAGCTGCCGCCCATATTACGAATGCGCTCGCGCATTCCAGCCACGCCAACCCCCAGCAGGATATTTCCAGAATTGAAGCCTTCCACGGTCTTGGGCGATATGCCATGTCCCTGGTCGGAGATTTTCACCGTAACGGCATTGGCGTTTGCGGAAAGCGAGACCACTGCGGAGCGACTTCCAGAGTGTCGGTGAATGTTGGACAAGCTTTGCTGCACCACTCGAAAAATGGCGGTTTCCACGTCGTTCGAAAAACGATGAAGCGAACCGGGAACCTCTAATTCCACGGCGATTTCGCTGCGTTTGGCAAAACCCTCCACGTAGGTGGTGAGGGCCGAGGCAAGTCCCAAGACGTCGAGCAAAGGCGGGTGCAGCAAGTACGATATGGTTCTGGTTTCAGAAAGGCAGCGGTCGGCCATTTCCCGGGCTTCTGCGATCTTGGCTCTTCTAGGCGAAGGTTCGGCATCGCGCAAAACCGAGTCAAGGTTCATCAGAATCGCGGAGAGATACTGGCCGGCACTGTCGTGCAAGTCACGCGCAATGCGCCGCCGTTCATCATCTTGATGAGCCATCAGTCGAGCGGAGAGATGTTCGAGCTGCTCGGTGCGATCCATTAGATCGGCGACCAGGCCGCTTTGCACTTCGTGCAGTTCATCCTCGGTTTTTTCGTGATCGGCAACAGCCTGGGTGGCGGCGTCGCGGCCGCGCGATGCGGCATCCCGCGAGTGCAAAAGGCGCAGCGCGTTGGCGGTAAAATTGGCTAGACCGGTCATAATGCGGACATCTTCGATATCGAAATGGACGCGCGCATTGTGCGAGACGATCCAGATGGTAGCGGGAACTTCGTTATCGAGCCGCACCGGAAGGACCAGGGCCTCGGCAATGGCTGGTTTGACACCCTGAAAGTATTGAAAGCGGCGGCCCGGATAGAGAAAGAGTTGCGGGGAATTGTGTTCCAGGGTGACCCCACACGGACTAAAGTCTCTTGGCGTGGTGCCGCCAAGGTGCTTACTAAGACTTCCCACCAGGTTAGTCCAGCGAAAGAGTTGAGCACCGGTGTCCAGAACGCTCAGTCCAGCGGTACCCGCATCGCAAAGTTCAAGAGAGGCACTTAGAAGGCTATCAACCAGCTGGGCGGGATTCTCCGCCATGACGTGTGCCAGCTTGTATAGCGCAAGGTTCTCCGCTTCCGGATTGGGCCTGCGGCGGCGGGATAACAGCTTGGATGTGATGAGAACGTCGGAAAGCTCTACCGGAGAGACAGAGGCAGAAATGGCCGCTCGGTTGGAACGAACGCGGGAGGCAGTCTTTTTGTACATTGGCGTACACGGTCGGTACGGTAACTGTCGAAGTGACTATAGGCCATAAAAAGGAGCTTTACTAGGGCTTTCCGGTACATATATGGCTCGCGGAAACGCTTACTGTGCAAAATAGGTGTAGAAATGCTCTGCTGGGTGTTGGCCTGCAAGAAATGCCATTTGAAGTTTGAACATTCTGGCATCG
>JBAVNY010000009.1:0-7010 GCA_049691535.1 Candidatus Acidiferrum sp. | reverse complement strand
CCATTCGCTATCGAAGCGGTAGCTGGCGTCACGGCAACGGACTGCAATGTTGCGCTTGGCAAACTGGAAATCTCGAAGATGGCAACATCGTCCGCCGGGGTTGTAGCGCCACAACTCGTGCAGGTCGTTTGGAAACCGTTGACGGTCGTCGTCGAAGTGGTATTCCCGAAAAAGTTCGCCGAAAGCGTGCGTGCTCGCGCATAGATGTTGTGATTCGAGTCTGCCGCTAACCCCTGCACTGTTTCGCCCTCGCCGCTTGCCGTGACGCCTCCACCGATATAGGTAGAAAAAGCCAGTGAGGCGAAAGGCGACCCCGTGCTTGGACCTGGCACGACCGGAACGTTCAGCACGGAAACGAATGCATTCTGGCTTGCTGCAAGCGAGGATTGCACCGGAAAACTTGTTGGGAAGTCGGTGGAGGTTGTCGGCCCGCCGAGGAGGATGCGATACGAGGAACTGCCACCCACAGGATCAAAGCCCACAGAATGAACCTGATCGTCCCCGCTACTTCCTCCGAAATAGGTCCCGCAAATTAGGCTGGCCGCGCCGAATTGATTTGTGTCGATAACTACCAGGTACCCTGTCCCCTTGGTCGTGGTCGAAGCGGCACTGTTTGTGTTTTGAAAGCAATTGTTAACCGGGATGTCCGGGGGATTGGCTGCGGCGCTCGATGTGGTGGCACCGACAATAGCAAAAACGCCGGCGCCAAGAGATGTTGCACCGTAAGTCGCGTTAGTGGTTGCGCCCCCGCCAAAGAATGTCCAGTATGCCAACTGGTTGACGCCGCTCTTCGTTGGATCCAGTGCCACGGCGAACGTATCTTCTGTACCCTGGAAGGTTGTCTGGAATCCTCCTGTGCCGCTCGGAGCATTGGCAAAAGCCGACGCGTCAGGCGTATTCCCGCCGGCAAGAATCTTCCCAGAGGAGCCGAAGATCGCGCCGCAGCCGGTCCCGGTAGTGGTGGCCGTAGAGCCGGCACCGGTATTCAGATAGGTGAGGTACTTGGTGACCGTATACGTGCGGTCGAATTCCGCCACAAAACAATCTTCATATCCCGTGGCTCCGTTGTTCATCGTGGCAGCATAAGCTCCAGTCGTCGTGGCCAGGTTTGTTGAAGTCGTATTGGAGGCAAGAAGCACGTTGCCCAATCCATCCACCGACACCCATGCTCCGCCTTGAATTCCGTTGCCGCCAAACAAAACGGAGACATCAAGAGCCGCTCCGCTGGGCATTAGCCGCGTCAGATAGTTGTCGGTTCCACCGCTGGTGAGGTTTCCCGTCGTTACAGGAAAATTAGTGCAATTCGTTTGACCGCCCAATACTGGCTCAACGCCGACGGCAGCCTGACTAAAATCCAGGTCCATGTGGCCATGCGTCGTTGTGCATGCCACACCGGCGGTGGGGGAAACACTTCCGCCTAGAAATGTCAAATAAACCAGCGACGCGGCACCCGTTACCGTAGGATCAACTTTGGCGAGGAAGGAATAGGATGAGCCCCCGGACACTCCTAAAAGTGCGCTGGTTTCCGGAAAAGTGGTGATGTTAGTCGTCTCTCCTGGAACATAGATCTTTGGCGACCCGGGGATTGAAGTGTCTAGTGCGAGGTCATTACCCTCATCTACTCCGCTACCTCCGAGGAAGGAGGCGTAGCTGATCGAGGGATCGATGACGAGAGCCTGAGTGCGATCGTAGGGGCCGATTTGAAAGGAGACCTCCTGCTTGCCCTTTTTCAAAAAGCTACCTTTAATGGGCCGCCGCTCGGAAGCAAAGATCTGGTAAATCGATGGCTTATGCATGCGGAAGTCGGAGCCCGGGGTGTGTAGCACCAGATCTCCCCCCGCATCAATTTCCATTCGCGAAGCGCCGGTTATCCTGAATTTGATTTTCGAGGGATCAGCTCCAGGCGCCACAACGAAGTCGTACTCGAGTTGTTTCTGGTCCCCGTGAAAAATCAGGTCCACCCCAGGATAAATCTCTTCAGCACGCACTCTGGAAAAGAGCGAGACTCCGGTATGCCATTGCGAGGGATCCCTGCCAATCAGGTAATTCACTTTGCCGGGTAGTTCTTCGGCACCGGTCATTGGTGACGCAGGGTTTCCGTTGAGCAATTTCATTCGCAAGAGTGCCGGCATCGCCGGGTGTGACTCTGCCGATCCCAAATGGGCTTGCGCTTGGAGCGTCGCTGAATTCCTTCCCTCCGCAAATACCATTTCCGTGGGAGTGACAAACAAAGTGTAGCCATTGCTACGAGCAAGAAAGCGCACGCGAGAATCGGATTGACCCTGATTTGCCTCAAAAAACAGGGGTAGAGACAAAGAAGCTCCATCCACTTTGAGCCCGGCGTTCCTCGCGATTTCTTTTTCTGAGCGCTCCTGGGAATTCGCGGCGGGCGTTGCGAAAAACAAGCAGACAGCAAAGGATACGGCGAAGCCGAGGGCGGTAAATCGGCGGAGGAAACTCATGGGTGCAACAATCCTTTCCGTGAATCGGGAGTCGAATGGGGCATTTTGTTCCAATGGGTGGTGCCCGTAGGCTGCACCATAGACAGCTAATTTTCTGACAGCCATCGTGCGTCACCTCAAAGAAGCAGAACTATTCAATTCGGGACCCTCAGGGTATGTAGGAAGAGATCGTCGATTGTCTGTAGGGTCGGCGCCGGGGCGCACCTGTTGGCAGTGGAGATTAGCAAAGTTAGTGAAACCTCTAAGTCAAAATGACGAGATATGCGTTCCGTCCGGCGTCGAGAGGCACTAAACGCTTTGGCGGCGTCCGTGAGGAAAGTCCCATGAGCATCCAGGGATGGCTCCCGAAATATTCCTTGCCCGCCTCGCTGCCGGGGCAGCGAGAAGTTTTCCACAGTTTGCCTCGACAGGGCTGCTTTGCGACCACACACGAACATCTTCGCTCTCCGAGGCAATCCTGCTTGCCGACGCGCTCAATTGTTGCATTCCTAACGCTCAGAAACTGGGGGGACATTCCGCTTCTGGATCCAGTTCGAATCGGACTTCTCCGCTCGAGGCCTGGGGCCGACCACGGAATTCTCTTTTCGTGAAGGAGTAATATCCGAGAACTTCCTTTCTAGTAGCAACTGCTTGTCCATTCTCCGGCCCTTGTCCTTAAGACTTTCACTTTCGTTGCTCACCGTAACCCCTATCGGTCCCGCAATTTAACTGAGAGCTCTGGCTCTCTAGACTCGCCCCGGTTGCATGCTTGTCTCCTGGTCGCGATGGCTGGGGAACTCGTTTGCAAAGTTCGAGCACAAATCCAGACTAGGGAAAACTCTTGCACAATTACTCCAGCACTTCCCTTTTCACAACTTTGCGCAAAATCTCCCAGCCGGCCACCTATAACGGGCCGGCGAACGGGTGGTATCAATGGAAGCCCAGCCCTTGGTTGAACAAGGGCAGCGGTAACCGGTAAGGTTGGTATCAGTACGCTTTTCCCGAAGTCAAACGCCGGATCAAGTCAAATCTCGGTACAGCTTCGGTACAACTGAGGGAGAGAAAGAATGCGTTTTCTGGTTCCTAAGCGACACCAGATGAAGCACTTGTTTCTTTGATTTTGTTGTTGGAATCCAGGCAGTCACTGAGGAGCTGGGTTCGGTCCCCACCGCCCCTACCAATCCTTCTTCCTGAAAACACAGGAGTTCTAGCCGCGCGTTTCGCCGTGTACCCCGCGTGTACCTCGTACGCAATGGGAAACTCAGAGCCACGCTATTTTTTGTCCTCGAGTATTTCGTCGATGACTTCACGCGACAGCATGAAAATGAAATACGGCACATGCTCCCGGAGCGGCGGACGGCGTCGGTGAATCCAGTCAACTCTTCGCCATCCATTGTGCAAAGCGCCTCATCCGCGGAATTCAGAACAAAATCATCTGCCGCGTAATCGCATCGGGAAAAGGCGAAGCGGACAACGGCTGGAACGTATCAGAAAGGAATTTTTGAATCGACTTTAGAATGGGTGAGGTCGGTTCTCCAAAATATGCAAGCCCGTATCAGCGAGCTGTTCAACGATCCCTGATCTCCGATTTCGCCTTTCACCATTTCTCCTGTAAACTATAATTTCCTTGCCAATTTTATTTTCTCGTCTCGAGATTTTTATTTGGAGGTATCGCTTCTTGAGGACGGTCGCTGTGTTGTTGCTCTGTTCTGTGATCTTTGCACCTGTCATGGCCAAGCGTTCCAGCCGCGCGGACGATTCCCCCGCTTTGCAGGAGCATCATCTCCGCCTATTTCACACGCACACTGGTGAGCACATTGACATCGTTTATCGTCGCGGAGATCACTATCTTCCCGATGCGGAAGCACAACTCGATCCTTTTCTGCGCGACCACCGTACCGGCGACGTAAAGCATTATGATCCGCATGTCTTTGACATTCTTTCCGATCTCGCTGCTGCTGTCGGACATCCGGATGCGGAGATCGACATCATTTGTGGCTATCGCACTCCTTCGAGCAATCAATTCCTTCGCGCCCACTCTCCTGGTGTGGCAAAAAACAGCCAGCACATGCAGGCGCACGCAATTGACATTCGCATCCCGGGAATTGATACCCTGACGCTTTATAATGCCGCTCTTGCGCTCGGTCGTGGCGGCGTCGGTTATTACCCACGCTCGGCTTTCGTCCATGTCGATACAGGCCGCGTCCGCACGTGGTGTTACGGCTGCGCCTCTTCCCACGCACACCCTGAATAGCTTCCGAGGTAAAAAACAACTTGCAAGCTGCCTCAATTTTTTGAGGCGTAAGCCTGATCAAACAGCTTTCCCATCTTCTTGTCGTACCCGTAGATATCATCGAAAAAGAATGCTTGGCCGTCCTCTTTCACAATCGCCGTGCCGTACACGATAAACACGGGAATGTCGTTCTTCAGATTTACTTGCTGTTGCTTTTCTGCCTTAAACGCCGCTTCAATTCGTTCTGGGGTCCATCCCGGATTATTTCGCAGCACCCACGCCGCCAACGCCCTGGGATCCTCGACGCGAATGCAACCGTGACTGAAATCGCGCCGGCTCTCGCTGAACAGCGACTGCGACGGTGTCGAGTGCAAATAAACATTCTGATCATTGGGAAAGATAAACTTGATCAGCCCCAGCGCGTTTTTCGGTCCTGGTTTCTGTCGCACCATCAGTTTCCCCGCGTGCAACTGTGCCAACACTTCGTCGCTTACCACTCCGTCGGTCACCACTTGCCCGGAATAAGTTGCCACTTCAAAATTGTTTTTCTGAATATACGCCGGGTCCTTGGCGATCTTCGGAATGATCTCGCCGCGCAATATGCTTGGCGGCACATTCCAGTACGGCCAGAAAACCAGGTACTTCATGTCTTCTTCAAGCACTGGTGTCTGCGTCCGCAAAGCCCGCCCGACTACCACCCGCATCGTCAGCGCCACCTTTCCCGGCGCGTCGTAAGCCCGCAGGACAAATTCCGGAATATTCACGATGATGGGCGGCTCCGTGAAGTCGTCTGGTATCCACCTCCAGCGCTCCAGCGTTAACCGCAGCGCTTCGGCGCGCTCCTTCATCGACCGGTTCAGTTCCTTGATGGTTTGGGGTCCTAGCTTGCCCGCCGATTCCAAACCATGCCGCAACTGAAATCGTTTCACCCCCTCCACTACGTCGCCGGAATACAACTGCGAATTCGCCGGCACCGCCAGCGAAGCCGGCAGGTCTCCCAGAAATTGCAGTCGGCGCACGAGTTTTCCGGTGCTTTCGTATTCTTGTCCGGGCGCGAGCGGTTTTTTCACCGGCGGAAGTGGATCGGCTACTTCCTCTTTAGCCATCTGCATATACTTCTCAAGCGCTAACAGTGTCCGTTGGTAGCCGGGGTACGGTGGCTCAATCGGCGCCAGCGCAGCTTTCACGCTCCGCGCTCCCACTACGTTTTTCCAAAGGAATTCTCCGGCGTTGTGGTTTTCACGCTCCGGATCGAAATCCTTGTGCAACACTTTCGGATCTATTTTCCCCAAGTGTAGGTCAGTGCCATAGCGAATCGCGGACACCGTCAGCGCCACATCAAATTTCACCAGTGCCGATTCCGTCACCCCGCCTGGGCTTTGCAAAACTTTCAATCGCTCCGGCCACTTCACGCCGTCATAGTCTCGACTGTCTAGTCCCTTTTGATCCGCCGCCTCCAAGATTTCTATCGTCTCGATCGCCTGTGGCGTCGGCTTCCCGCCGCGGGTCCATCCAAGCTGGCCACCAGACTCATCGTAGAATTGTTTTACCGCCGCGCCGTTTTCCGAGAAATTGGCCCACTGCAGATCAGCCAACCTCCCGCTTGCCACGATGGCCCGTAACTCCGGTTCGCCCGAGGCACTGAGAGACTCCGATGCACCGAAGCTCTGCGGTTCATCCGATCCATTCCGTCGCACGTCAGAGGGAACGGTCCAGCCAGAGCATGCGGTGAAAGCCAGTCCGATTGCCAGAAATAACACTAGCCGCGTTTTCATGGAATTTTTCGTTCCTTCGCCCAAGTTTCAGGGTTGTACCTGCAATATGGCTACGCGGGTATTGTGTCATTCTTCGCCGCGTTCAGGGCTTTTGCCTCCAGCTTTACAGGTTCCATTCGCGATGCCTGCGGGGAAACAGTATTAGCTCTCAGGCTGCCAGTTGCACAATCACAGAAGACTCCTTGGGCTGAATTCTGAAGAAGTCGCCGCTCAAGTCCCGATTAACGTTAGCGGGAAAGTTCACGTGATTGTTAGGCAATTCCACAAATGTGCTCACCGATTTAGGGCGCCAGGCAGACTACGTAAGACCATCGGTAACTTATGTGATCCGAGTCTCCTCGAACGAGACTTCGGGATAGTCAGGAGAGTCCGAATACACTGAACCGAACCCAGATTCTGTATAGCTCTGCACTAGCCGACATCAATACCAATCCGGGCTCGATGAGTGACATAGTGATCTCCAAATGCTTGCGTGTTCACTATCTATATGAAGCCTTCAGAGCGGGGTTCGCCGAAGTTCAACATCCCCAGACTATGTTGAGAGCAGATTTCTTAGAGGAT
>JBAVNY010000008.1:0-4683 GCA_049691535.1 Candidatus Acidiferrum sp. | reverse complement strand
CGTCAGGTCTTCCAGGAAATTGAAGACATATTTTTTTCCATTGGCTTTTCCGTCGGCGAAGGCCCGGAAATCGAAACGCCCTACTACAATTTCGAGGCGCTGAATATTCCCGAGCATCATCCGGTTCGCGACGACATGGACACCTTCTACCTGGATCTGCCCAAAGGTGCTCCGGGCCCGCTGCTGCTCCGCACCCACACCTCTCCCGTGCAGATTCGCACCATGGAGAAACGACAGCCTCCAGTTCGCGTGATTGTGCCTGGCAAGGTCTACCGCCGCGACAATCCCGACGCCACGCATTCCTTCATGTTTCATCAGATCGAAGGCCTGGCCGTCGATACCGACATCACCTTCTGCGATTTCACCGGCACCATCGATTACTTTGTGAAGCAGTTCTTTGGCGAGAGCGTGAAGACGCGTTTCCGCCCAAGCTATTTTCCGTTTACCGAGCCTTCCGTAGAATTCGACGCCTCGTGCGTTTTTTGCGGCGGCACCGGCACGGCCAAATCCGGCAGCACCTGCGGCAAGTGCAAGGGCTCCGGCTGGATTGAACTGTTTGGCGCCGGCATGGTCGACCCCGCGGTCTACGGGTTCGTGAATTACGATCCTAAAAAAGTGAGCGGCTTCGCGTTTGGCATCGGCATCGATCGCCTGGCCATGTTGAAATACGGCATCGACGATATTCAGGTATTTTTCCAAAACGATGTGCGCTTTCTGCGCCAGTTTCCCTAGATGACATTCACCAACGCCAAACAGCGCTTCTCGAATCGCGTCGCGGACTATGTCCGTTACAGGCCCAGCTACCCGGCCGCCTTGCTGGACTTGCTCGCCAGCGAGTGTGGCTTGCGTTCATCACACACGATCGCGGATATCGGCTCCGGCACCGGCCTACTGAGCAAATTATTTTCCGACAATGGCAATCGCCTCTACGGCGTGGAACCCAACGCGGAAATGCGCGCAGCCGGCGAAGAATTCTTGCGCGACCATCCAAATTTCACCAGCATCGATGGTTCGGCAGAAGCTACAGAACTACCTGATGGTTGCGCGGATTTCATCACCGCGGGCCAGGCATTTCACTGGTTCGATGTAGAAAAAGCCAATGGCGAATTTCGACGCGTTTTGAAACCTGACGGCTGGGTAGTAGTGGTTTGGCAGGATCGCCGCATGGAAGAAACTCCGTTCGCGCGAGAGTACGAACACCTGCTGGAACGCTTTGGCGTCGACTACAAAAAAGTTAAGGACGCGTATCCCGAGACCAACAAGATCCGGCATTTCTTCGACGCGGGCACATTCCGATCGTGTGATCTGCCGAATCAACAGATTCTGGGCTGGGATGGCTTGCGCGGGCGGCTTACCAGCAGTTCCTATGCGCCAACCGAAAAACACGAGAATTACGCTCCAATGATGGCGGAATTGCGACGGATTTTTGACGCCTATCAACAAAATGGCTCTGTCCGCATGGAATATTTCGCGCGCGTTTATTTTGGCAAGCTCGGCGGGAACAAGCGATGAAGGTTTCTTACAACTGGCTGAAAGAGTTTGTCGACGTGCCGGTGTCGCCGGACGAACTGGCCTCGCGCCTAGCCCTTGCCGGCACAAACATCGCCAGCGTCGAAAATGGTCCGCATGGCGCGGTCATAGACGCTGAGGTTACCTCCAACCGCCCCGACTGCCTGGGCATGCTGGGAGTTGCCCGCGAAGTCGCGGCTATCTATCGTCTACCGCTGAAGTCACCAGCGCCGAAAGCAACCGAAAGCACTGCCGCAAAAGCCAGCGATGCCCTCAGCGTGAAAATTGATGCGCCCGAACTTTGCGGACGCTTCACCGCGCGGATTATTCGCGGCGTAAAGATTCAGCCTTCGCCCGCATGGCTAAAAGATCGCCTGGAAGCCGCCGGAGTCGCCAGCATCAGCAACGTGGTTGACATTTCCAACTACGTAATGCTCGAACTCGGCCACCCTCTTCACACCTTCGACTACGATCGCGTGCAAGCGCATAGCATTGTGGTGCGTGCAGCCAAGGCCAAAGAAAAAATCAGAACCTTGGATGGCGCCGCGCGCGTTTTGGACCCCGAAATTCCGGTCGTTTGCGATGGCGATGGCACCCGCGCAATAGGCATCGGCGGCATTATGGGCGGCGCCGACACGGAAATTTCATTCTCCACCAAAAATGTTCTGATCGAGTGCGCATGGTTCAATCCGATCGCCGTGCGCCGCGCGGCACGTTCGCTCAAGTTGCACACCGAGGCCAGCACTCGTTTCGGGCGTGGCGCGGATCCCGAGATGGCCGAAGTGGCTTCGCGACGCGCTGCGGAGTTAATCCTGCAGCTTGCTGGCGGCGAGCTGCTCGCGGGCGTTGTGGATGTCTACCCAGGGAAGCGCGCCCCAAAAAAGATCGTACTGACCCGTGCAGAACTCTTGCGCATTATGGGCGCGGACGTCCCTGACAAAGAAATCGAGGCGATCCTCGGCGCACTGGGTTTCGCGCCAATTCGCGTTGATCAAACACGGGGCGCCGCCAACTCCCTGCTGGCCGCATGGGAATGTACCCAGCCTTCCTGGCGTGCAGATGTTGAACGGGAAATCGATCTGATCGAAGAAGTCGCGCGCATCTATGGATTGGATAAATTTCCGCCGCGTTTACCGGTGGCACGCATTGGTGCAGCTCGCCTGCCGCATCACGAAGCCGAAACACGGGTACGCGAACGGCTTATCGGGCTGGGCTATCACGAGATCGTCACCATTCCGCATGTAGCCGAAGAGCGCAATGATTTGTTTCGTCCGCCGGACAGCATCCCAGCAAAACTGTCGAATCCTCTTTCCGAAGAAGCGGGCGTGTTGAAATCCACGGGCGTTGTCACCATGGCGGCAGCGATCGAGTGGAATCTGAATCACGCTCAACGCGATGCCCGGCTGTTTGAAATTGGCCGCCAATATCGATTCGTCGATGGCAAGCCAGTCGAGGCACGCATCCTCACGATTGGCGCTACGGGATTAGCTCGCCAACAGGGCCTGTACGATGCGCCGCGCGATTATATCTTCGGGGACATCAAAGGCGATCTCGACACCATTGGTTCGTTCGCCGGTGGTTTGCGGTGGGAACAGGGCGGCCCGGACTGGCTGCACGCGGCCAAGCGCGGTCAGATTTTCCTCGGCAAAGAAGAGAATCAGCCACTGGGCGCCGCGGGCCAGCTTGCCAAACGCATTGCCGATAAATTGAAATTTCGGCAAGACGTGTATCTCGCGGAAATCGAACTAGGGCCTCTGTATTGCATGTTCTACGGCATCAAGAATTCTCGCCGCTTCGAACCCCTGCCGCGTTTCCCCGGTGTGGAGCGCGACTTCTCGTTGTTTCTCGCCGATGGCGTGCCTTTCGCGCAGGTCAAGAAGACCGTCGACGCACTCGACATTCGCGAAATTATTTCGATTCAAGCGGTCGACTTGTTCCGTGGAAAAAATGTTCCGGCAGGGAAATATTCACTACTGATTCGCGTCACATTCCAGAGCCGAGAGTCGACATTCACCGAAACTCAGATTAACGAATTTTCCACTCGCATCGTCGCAGCTCTCGAAAAAGAACTGGGCGCCTCGTTGCGTGCCAGCTAATCACGAGCGGCCCGACTGCAACTCATCATTCCGTCTCCTTCAGAGCGCGTTCAACCAAAGTCAAGCAGCGTTCGGCCTGCTCCTTCATCAGTTCGGTCTGCTCGCCGCGTTCCTTGCGTAAAGTGTGCAACTCATCAGCAATCGCCAATGCTGCGAATGTTGCCACCTTTTGCGTGTCCACGGTCGACGTAGCATCCGCAATTGCGCGCATTTTTTCGTCCACGTAAGCAGCAAGCTGTTGCACATACGCTTCGCCTAATTCGCCGCCGATCGTATAGATCTGATTGAAAATGTGTACTTTCACGCTTGGACTCATCGCCAGCCCCCTCTATTGCGACCACGACGTTGGGTTGCGATCCCAACGATGCGCCCGTAATTTTTTATGCAACTCGGCAGGTAGCGGCCCCGCTGCGCTTGCACCGGTGTTCGCTTCAACATTTTTAATCTTGCGCATACCCGGAATGATGGTGCTGACCGCGGGTTGACTCAAGATGAAGCGCAGCGCCACTTCGGCCATGGCGCTGCCCACAGGAATCAAGGAACGCAGCGCCTCGGCGTGCGCAATACTCGACTTTAGATTCTCTGGAACAAAATAAGTGTTGCGCCAATCTCCCGCAGGCCATTTCGAATGCAGTGTAAGCGTTCCGGTCAACGTGCCCTCATCAAACGGAACACGCGCAATCACCGCCGCATCCTTCATCACGCAAACCGGAAACAGCGCATCCTCTGGATTCTGATCGAAAATGTTGTAAATCACTTGCACCGCCTCCGCATGCCCCTCGAGCACGGCGCGAATTCCGTTGTAAGGCTCCCAACGATTTACGCTAGGTCCAAACGCACGCACCTTCCCGCTCTTTTTCATGTCTTCAATCATGCGCGGCAACCGTTCGTCGATGAGCCAGCGGTCTTCCCAAGTGTGAAACTGCATCAGGTCGATCGTGTCGACGCCAAGATTCTTCAAACTCTTGTCGATGTATTCCTTCACGTAATCCGGGGGATAGCAATCGTCCAACGTCAAATCGCGCCGGCTCGGCCACTGGCGATTTTTGGGAGGAATTTTCGTCGCGGCATAGAGATG
>JBAVNY010000007.1:0-5748 GCA_049691535.1 Candidatus Acidiferrum sp. | reverse complement strand
GAAATTCTCAAAGCCCGCGCCGGCCAACCATTGCCCAACGCTCCAAACGCCGGCGGCCCCGCATCCACCGCTCAAGGCCCCGCCTGGTATGAACGCATCCCCGGCATGAGCATGGGCGGCCGCCGCGGCGACACTCTCGTCGAAGCCATGGCCAAAAGCGCCGCACGCACCATCGGCAGCTCCGTAGGCCGTCAAATCGTCCGCGGTGTCCTCGGCTCTCTCCTCGGCGGCTCCTCCAAAAAACGCTAACCCAACCGCGTCGCAAAAAAGTCCGCGAAGTCCTGGACTCCGCCCCTCCCTCTTAACAATCCGCACGTGTGGCCTGGATGTGTAGGGCCTGCATGTGCATCGCTGCACGTGTAGGGCCCCGGCTTTAGCCAGGCGCCAACTCATCTCACCTCAACCTTTAATGCTTCCCCGGCATCAGGGTGAATCACCTCAAGCTCTTTCCGGGCTTTCCGCTCACAAGCTCACTAAAAGCATTTCCGCTACAAACACTTTTCAAAAGTGCATAAACATGCACTCCTCCGACTAAGAACATTTTCCGCGCATAGTCTTGGTCTTTACCGCCGCCTGCCGGATGATAAACAGATATCGCTTTTGAGACACCGTTCGTGAGGCTAGCTCGTGCGTCCTCAAAATTCTCCCCCGGGGAAGTGGCGGCTCTTTCCAGTGCTCGCAGGAATTCTAGTCTGCCTTCACTTGTTGCTCCTCCTGGAAGGCTCCAACTGGTCCTCCAGATCTCTGGCCGTTGGCCTCCTGCAATCCGCTCTCGCCGGCGTCGCCATGTGTGCCGCCTGGCAAGCAGCTCGACGCTCCGAAGGATATGTCCGCATTTTCTGGCGCTTTCAGCAAAGCGGATTTTTTCTCTGGTTTTTGGCTCAGTGTCTCGCCACCTTTTATGACGCCCTCTTGCACAAGCCCATCGACCAGCCTTGGCCCAGCGATTTGCTCTTCTTCGTCTGGATGACCCCGGCTTTCCTCTCGCTCTTCGTCGATCCCCACAAAGAGCCGCAGCAAATTCGCTGGACGCAGTGGCTCGATTTCGCTCAGGTCGGCATTCTCGTCGTCTCTCTTTACATTTTCGCTTTCGAGATTCCCACCCACTGGCAGTCCCCCGGCTTTTCCGTCGAAAAGCTCGCCTTGTGGGTCAGCTTCGCCCGCAACATTCTCGTCGTCACTTTATTTGCCGCGTGGACTCTTCGTTCGCACAGCGATCAGGTTCGTTCCCTCTATCGCCGCACCACCGCGTTCCTCTTGCTCTACTCCCTCGCGGAATGTCCCTACCTCTATCTTCAGGTTTACCAGGGACTCCGCCCCGGCACACTTTGGGATCTTCCCTTCAGTCTCGCGTTCGCCTTGGCTGCGCTTCTCATCGCTACCTCAAATATCAAATCACTACAGCCCGCAGTTCTTCCCCGCGAGGCGCCCAAATCCTCCTCGCTGCTTACCCGCTTTGCTTTGAGACTGATTCCCTTTCTCTTTCCGATGGCCATTCTGCTTATGGCCGCGCACATCGCCGAACAACAGTTCGCTATCGCGGTTTGTGCCGTCATCGCTTCCTTTGCCTGCTCCAGCGCCAGAATCATTCTCACCGAGCGCCAACAGTTGCGCAGTGACGCCGCGCTCCAGGATAGAAATGCGCTTCTCAAATCAGTCTTCGAAGGCACCGGCGATGCCATCTTCGTCAAAGACCATCAGGGTCGCTACATAATCGTCAATCAAGCCGTCGCCAACTTCTTCAAAAAGCCCATCGAACAGATTATTGGCAAAACTGCATTCGATCTGGCCGACCAGCAAACCGCACAACAACTCACCAAGGATGATCGCGAAATCCTGCAAACCGGAAAGAGCGTCACCGTCGATTTCCAAATGGATCACCTGGGCAGCACCCGCTATTTCCTCGTGACCCGCGCTCCCTATCGCGATTCCAATGGTCAAATTATTGGTGTCATCGGCATCACCCGCGACATTTCCCAATATCGCGCCATCGAAGCGCGCCTCCGCCAATCGCAAAAAATGGAAGCCATCGGCACCCTCGCCGGCGGCGTCGCCCACGACTTCAACAACATCCTCATGGTCGTCACCGGCTACAGTTCCGTCCTCGCCGAAGCGCTCCGCGGCAACGCGCAACTTCACGGCCACGTCGAGCAAATCCAAAAAGCCGGCGAACGTGCCACCGCCCTCACCCGCCAACTCCTGGCCTTCAGCAGAAAACAAACCATTCAGCCCGTGAAGCTCAATCTCAACGATGTCGTCACCGCCATCGAAAAGTTTCTCCACCGCCTCATCGGCGAAAATATCGTAATCTCCAGCAATCTCGCGCCAACTCTCGGCACCGCCCTCGCCGATCCCGGCCAGATTGAACAAGTCATTTTGAATTTAGCGGTGAACGCCAGAGACGCTATGCCTGATGGCGGCAAGCTTTCCATCCAGACTCGCAACACCACGGTGCGAGACCCCAAATCTTACGGGCAGCTCGAAATTAAGCCCGGTGAATACGTCGAACTCAGCGTCAGCGATTCCGGTATGGGCATCGAACCATCCGTCCAATCCCACATTTTCGAACCCTTCTTCACCACCAAGCCCGCCGGCAAAGGTACCGGACTCGGACTCTCCACCGTCTACGGCATCGTTCAGCAAGCCGCTGGCTTCGTCACCTTTCAAAGCGCGCTAGGAACCGGAACTACCTTCCGCATTCTTCTCCCGCGCATCGAGTCGACAACCACCAACACCACGTCACCAGCCGATCACGTCGCCCTCATCCATGGCGGCGAAACCGTTCTCCTGGTCGAAGACGACGCCTCCGTCTGCGAACTCGTCCAATCCGTCTTGGTCTTTCAGGGCTATTCCGTGTTAGCCGCGCGCCGTCCGTTCGAGGCCGAGGCCATTATGCAAAGCCACTCCGGCCCCATCCATCTTCTTCTCTCCGACGTCATCCTTCCAGGCATGAGCGGTGCCGACCTTGCCCGTCGCCTCACCGCCATCAATCCCCACATGCGCGTTCTCTTCATGTCCGGCTACATCGACGATTCCGCAGTCCGCCAGGAAATTCGTGAACGTGGCACTGCCTACCTTCAAAAACCCTTCTCCCCGAAGGACCTAATCAAAAAAGTCCGCGAAGTCCTAGACTCCGTCCCCGCCCTCTAATCTTCCACGCCAATGTAGGGCCTTGGCTTTCGCCAGGCGCCAGTCCCAGCCGGCAACACTCGACTCGATCGTCATCCCGCAACCGGCTCCAACCGTTCACATACTTCTTCGCTTCCATAACCTCAAACTCTGCTTGCAACTTCACTTCCCCGCCACCATCGACCTATCCTGCATTGTCCTAACATACTCCGCCAAACTCCGTATCCGCACTTCCGTCACTCCCGGCGCATCGCCATTCAACACCTTAAGCAACGGCTCCCAGATCGGCATGTACCCGCGCCCAGCCGGAGCCTGCCCCGTTCCCTGCCGCAACACTTGCCGCACTTTTTCCACCGGATAAATCCCATAATTCTTCCGCGCCAATTGCGTTAAGTCGCTTGGCGGCACGGTGCAATCGCTGGAATACCGTCCGTATCCCAACCCATCTTCTCCATGACATCCCACGCAATACGCCGCATACATCTCCTCGCCCGCAGTCGGCGCCGTAACCATCCCCGGCGCAGGCGCAACCTTTTTCACCGCCTTTTCCGTCCCGCGCCCCGTAAATCCGTATCCGCACACCACCCAGATCGCCAACCACATCACCCCCAACATCGCCGCCGTAGCAATCCCATTCCTTTTCCTCATAATCCACCGCCACACCACACCTAATCCGCTTTCCCACTCACCGCAAGTCCACCCATCACCCCTCCCCGTGACCTCCAACGCGAATCGCTAATGTTTCGCCGCGTTCGACTGTCAATTTCCCGCCATCGCATTCCGCTGATCCAGCGTCACCGAATTCGCTCCCGCTTTCAACTCCACCGCCTGTCCCCAAATCAGCGGCTGATTGTTGTACCGCGTCGAAATCATCAAGTAATACGTTCCCGGTGCCACTCCTGGAAACGTCGCATTCCCCTTCATATCCGCTCGCGCCGCCGACGCCGCATTCGCATTAATCGCGTCGATCGCCTTCTGACATTCCGGGGTCCGGCTCCCACAGATACCCGCCACATATTTATAGGGCGAGGTTCCCGCCGGCACCGTCACGCCGCCTTTCGCCAACGCATTCCCATAACTATCCCGTAGCAACACATACGGCCGCCCCGCCAGCGCGTTCGGCGCCCCCGCCGCACTCGCAAGTCCCGACACCACCGACAACGTCGCGTTTCCCAAAGGTGCCGCCGCCGTCGCCAAGGTAGCCGGACCGGCAGCGCCGCCAGTCCCAGCGCGACCTCCTCCACCAGATGCCGTCATCGCCCCAGCCGCTCCACCCGTCGTCGGAATCTTTTCGCTCGCCGTCAACACCGCCAAATCGCACGTCCGTTCCATGGGCGCAAACGTAAAATCCCCATCGTTGTTCTGCCCAGTCACGCTTCGGCCATGCACCTGATACGGCCCGGCCGCTCCCGGATCAAGCGCTCCGTCCCCCTTGAACGTCAGCGTCAGAGGATGATCCGCCGCCGCAATATGAATCACCGCCTTCTTTCCATCCGCCACCACGTTGTATGGATACGCCCGGGCCGCATCTGGCCCGCAGCCCAACACCGCCGACTCCGGGAAAAATTGCACGCTGAATCCCGTCGACGCCGCAAATATTCCCTGCATTCGAATTCCCGGCGGCGTTGGCGCGCCCTTGTCCCCGCCAAACGCGGTCTTCAACAAATCCGTCTGCATCGTCTGCGCGCCGACGCTCGCCCCCTTCGACGACAAATTCAGCGCCGGGCACGTCGCCGTTTTATGCGCGAATGTCGTGTGCCCTGGCCCGGCAGTCGCCGATGGGCTATACACGCGATTCCCCATTGCATCGTAAACCGGCCCTCCAGTCGAAGCCGCTTGCGCATTCGACAGGGACATTCCATTTTGATCGTGATACCCCCCGCTATACGACCCGCCATCTCCCTGCGTATATCCGGACACTACAACTCCATCAATCTGCAGCGGCCCCGGCCCCATAATCGTTCCGTCGCCGCGCAGCGTCAGTACCAACTGCTTTGGCGTGGTGTCAATCACAAGCGCCGTGCGATTATTTTCAAATTCCAGTTTGTAGTTATGCTGGTCCGGCGCCAGAAAAGCACAATTTACCAGCACTCCCCCATCGATAAAATCCAGTTTCCACTTCCCCGCCCCTTCGAACACGCCCGCCATCGTTGGTCCCGCCGCCGGTCCTTTGCCGCCTTTCCCATCCGGCAGCACCTGCGTAATCATCTGCGTGAACGCGCCCAGGAGCGCATTTCCCGTGCACGATGCCGGCAATCTTCCCGAAGTAATGCATCGCGCAATCGCCCGCTCCTCTGGCGTCTGCGCCTTCTTCCCGGTAATCACTTCCTGCGCCCGCGCCTCAATCGCATCATTCTCCTCATTCGCCTTCTTTTCATTCGCCTGGTACAAATCATTCTGTTTTTTCTCAAACGCTTTTGCCTTCGCCACCTGCTCCGCCGAGGGTTGCTTGCACGTCGGCAGCAATTTCTTCAGCGCCCCGCGCGTCTCCGTCGTGTATCTCATCAGCCCGTTCGCCAGCACCGTGTCCGGATGCCCCACCATGCACGTCGACGCGTCCGAAATATCCCGCATGTTGCAGCTATCAATCACCAGCCGCTCCCCGTTGCACACATACAC
>JBAVNY010000006.1:0-6105 GCA_049691535.1 Candidatus Acidiferrum sp. | reverse complement strand
GATTAATGAGGCGTGGAAAGCGGCCTGTCCGGGGCGGCCGTTTGTGACGCTGATTACCGATTTGGCGGATTACCCACCACACTTCTGGATCGAAAAAGATAAAGATCAATATGTGATCTGCGGGACGGAACGGGCAGTGGAACAGGCGCGCGCGATGGGGAAGGATGACACGCACATTTTTGCCACGTCGGGAATGATTCTGCGCCCCGACTTTTATGTTCCGGACAACACTGATCCGATGGCCTTGCGCAAAGAGCTGGGACTGCGGGAAGGCTTGACGACGGGAATTCTGTTGTTTGGCGGCTTCGGTTCGAAGGCGATGTACGAGATTGCCGAGAAATTGGATGCGGCGGAGTTACCCCTGCAGCTGATTGTAATTTGCGGACGTAATGAGAAGCTGGCGGAAAAATTTCGGACTAGATCGTGGAAGATGCCGATGCATGTGGTGGGATTCACGAAGGAAGTGCACCGGTTGATGCGGGCGGCGGATTTTCTGATTGGCAAACCGGGACCGGGAAGTATTGCCGAGGCGATGGTGCGGAAGCTCGCGGTGATTCTGGAATGCAATGCGTGGACGCTACCGCAGGAGCGCTACAACACGGAGTGGGTGCGCGAAAAACAGGTGGGAATTGTATTGCATAACTTCGGGGAAATTGTGAGTGGGGTGAAGGCGTTGCTGGAGCCGGGGGCGCTGGCGAAGTTTCAGCGGAATGTGGCGGGACTGAAGAACGAGGCGATTTTTGAGATTCCGGAGATACTTGCGAAGTTATTGGAGGAGCACGCTGGAAATGGGGCAGGCGTTGACGCACGAGGTTTGGTCGACGGCTGGAAGGGATTAGAGGCGAGGCGATTTGGTTAATTGCTGGCGCGCTCGGGGCGTGCCGGATGAGCGAGGCGCGGGCGGGCTTCAGGCGATTCAGGATGGGCGCGGGCGCGAGGCTTGGCGCAGGTAACGGCCCACCAGCGCGACGCGTACTTGGGAAGTTCACACATTTTGCCGCAGCCCACAGCGGTCTTTGAGTGGGCACATCCACAATAGCAGCCATCGACACTGGACTGACGAACCCGCGAGGAGCTATCGGCCCATGCGGTGATGACCAGCAGGCCGGCAGCGAGAAGCAGGTCCAGAACCAGCCAAGCGGCGACGCGGTAGAGACGATTGCGAAGGGAGTAGTTCGTCATGAACGGCAAGTGTCGCGCTGATCGGAAAAAAAACCAGTAGCTCTGGGGTCACAAAGATTTTTGTTACCCGGGTACTGGGACCGGGTTGCTGGCAGTTGCTGCGGGTGGGCAAATCGTAGCGGGCAAACGATTCCAAAAGAAATTGAGAGTGCCGAAATGACATGAATTGCAGGCGGGACAGGCGAGCTAAGGCCTGTATTTGTAGACGATTATGAGCATTTTGTAAAGGCGGGGAGATGGCGAGGATCAGAAACCAAAAAAACATTAACGCAATTCCAGGTCGAGATTCGTGTAGAGGCTATGCGAAGTAACATGGCTAGAAATGTTCCGCGCAGACTGGCGGTTGAACTGGTCACGGGGGTGTACGTGGATGCCTGGCCGTCTTTGGCGGGCTAGTTGACGATTCCGATGACGGGGATGCTGGCTTGGGCCAGGACGTGAGCGACTTGGGTCTGGCGTAGGCGCGAGGCGTCGTATTCGAAGGTTAGATGATTTTTCTGTTCATCGACGCGGAAGCGGCGCAGGCCGTAGGTGTTGGCAAATTCACCGAGGCGGCCGAGTTGTTCGAGGCTGAGCGGCGATTGAAGTTCGTAGGTGATCTCGACGAGTGTCATGCGGAGAGTATAGCAGGCGGGTGAAGGCAGCTGACAGTCGACAGCTGTTAGCTAGACCAGCTTGTTGCCTAGAAATTTCGCCCCATTGTTGTGGTTGATATAGCGATGCGGATGGGTGTGGAGTGGCCGATTGCGCAGCCAAGACATGAAATTGACAGCCAGAGCGGCGAGGAGTATATATAGGGGGTGGGGGTATATGCGATATGGAGAAGGGCAAGAGCCGCGCGGCGGACAAGGCAATGATTGGCTGCGCCTGCGGATTGGCGGGTGAGGGTCGGAAGGCTGTTGGTGTCGACCAGGAGTTAAAAAAAGCAAACGCTAACCGGCTGCGGAGAATCGAAGGACAGGTACGAGGTTTGCAGAAGATGGTGGAGGAAGACCGCTACTGCGCGGACATCATTGTGCAGATCGCTTCGGTGCAGGAAGCGCTGCGCGGCGTGGCGCGAAACCTGATGAAGAATCATTTGCATCATTGCGCGGCGAAGGCGCTGGCTAGCGGAAAACCGAAACAGACGGAAGCGATGTACGACGAATTGCTGGAGTTAATTTATTCGCATTTGCGGTGAGGTGGAGTATGGAACGAGAAGAAAAATTGACGACGGAACGAGATCTGGTTTGCGGAATGAACGTGGATCCAGAGAAGGCTGCGGCGAGAGTGGAGCACGCCGGGCATACATATTTTTTTTGCGGTGCCGGGTGTGCGCGGCGATTTGCGGAGAATCCTGAGAAGTATTTGACCGCCGCTCCCGTTCCGGCGCCGGAAGTTCGAACAGCTGCAGTTGCGTCGGCAATTACGAGAACAACGGCGGGAGTGGCGGTTTTGCCTGTTTTTGAGGAACAGGCGCGGGGAAAAGATCCGGTTTGCGGAATGACGGTCGATCCGAAAAACGCCGCGGCGAGCGTTGAGCACAATGGCAAGACGTATTACTTCTGTTCTACGCGATGTGGAGTGCGTTTCCGCGCTGCGCCAGAGAAATACCTTGCGGCTCCGGGCACGGCGGGCATGGAGCGTGTGCACTCTGGAGTTAGCGCGAGCACAAAAGCGGACGCTGAAGCGAAGGGAATTCGATACACGTGCCCGATGCATCCGGAAATTGTGCAGATCGGGCCGGGGACGTGCCCGAAGTGTGGGATGGCGCTGGAGCCGATGGACTTTGTGGCGGGGGGAGAGGAAGCGGCGGATCCCGAGTATGAGTCGATGCGGAAGCGTTTGTGGGTGGGCACGGCGCTTTCGGTGCCGTTGCTGGCACTGGCGATGATCGGCGACTTTGTTGATCTGGGTCTGGAGCCGAGCACGAAAAATTGGATCGAGTTGTTGCTGGCAACGCCGGTGGTGGTGTGGGGAGGCTGGCCATTTTTTCAACGCTTTTGGAGTTCGCTGGTGCAGCGCAGTCCAAACATGTTCACGCTGATCGGATTGGGGACTGGCGCAGCGTATTTGTACAGCGTGGCTGCAACGCTTTTCCCGCAAATATTTCCAGGGTCATTTCGCGACATGCATGGGGCGGTAGGAGTTTATTTCGAAGCGGCGGCGGTGATCACGACGCTGGTGCTGCTCGGACAGGTGTTGGAACTGCGAGCCCGACGGCGGACGAGTGGAGCGATTCGCGAACTGCTGAATCTTGCGCCACAGAATGCCCATTTGGTTGAGAACAACACGGAACGGGACGTGGCGCTGGAGCAGGTGAAGGTAGACGACTTGTTACGCGTGAGGCCAGGCGAGCGGATTCCCGTGGATGGAACGATCCGGGACGGGGCCAGCGCCGTGGATGAATCGATGATCACCGGAGAACCGCTGCCGGTAGAGAAAGCGGCGGGAGATAAAGTAACCGGTGGGACGCTGAATGCCAGCGGAAGCTTTGTGATGGTGGCGGAAAGAGTCGGAAGTGAGACGTTGCTGGCGCAGATCGTGAAAACGGTGAGCGAGGCACAGCGTAGCCGGGCGCCAATGCAGAGGCTGGCCGATCAAGTTGCAGCGTATTTCGTGCCGGGGGTGGTGATCGCGGCGATTCTCGCTTTTCTGGGATGGGCGTTCTTCGGGCCGGAGCCACGACTGGCGCATGCGCTGGTGGTGGCAGTTTCGGTGCTGATCGTCGCGTGCCCATGCGCATTGGGACTGGCAACGCCCATGTCGATTATGGTGGCGGTGGGCCGGGGGGCGCAGGCGGGAATTCTGGTACGGAATGCAGAGGCGCTAGAGACGCTGGCGCGCGTCAACACGTTGGTGGTGGACAAGACCGGGACGCTGACCGAGGGCAAGCCGAAGGTACAAAGGATTGAGGTACTGCCTGGAGCAGGCCTTCCAGAGGACGGGTTGCTTGCGTTGCTGGCCAGTGTGGAACGCGCGAGCGAACATCCGTTGGCGCGCGCCATTGGCCGTATGGCCGAGGAGAAGAAACTGTCGCTTGCACCAGTAAGTAAGTTTCAAGCGGTTGCCGGGGGAGGAGTGAAAGGCCGCGTGCTGAACAAACCTGTTTTGGCGGGCACGGCGAAATTCATTTCGGAAGCAGGAATTGCCGTACCGGCTGAGAACGAAAGACAGAAAGGGGTGGAGTCCGACGATGCGGCGGGTTTGACGCATATTTACCTGGCGGTTGATGGTAAGGCGGCAGGTGTGGTGGCGCTGGGCGACTCGATCAAGGCGTCGGCGGCTGGCGCGGTGAAGGATTTGAAGGCGCATGGTCTTCGGATCATTATGCTCACGGGAGATCGGAAGGAAGCCGCGCGAGCAATTGCCGAGAAGTTGGGGCTGGACGAATTTCGCGCGGAAATGCTGCCATCACAAAAGGGTGAGTTCGTTCAGAGATTGCGCAGTGAAGGACGCGTTGTGGCGATGGCCGGGGATGGAATCAATGATGCACCAGCGCTGGCTGCAGCTGATGTGGGAATCGCCATGGGCACGGGTACGGATGTGGCCATCGAGAGCGCAGGAATCACGTTGGTAAAAGGCGATTTGCAGGGAATTGTTCGTGCGCGAGCATTGGCGCTAAACACCGTAAAGAATATCAAACAGAATCTGGGCTTCGCGTTTCTCTACAACATTCTGGGTATCCCTATCGCCGCGGGCGTTTTTTATCCCTTCTTCCACTGGCTGCTGAACCCGATGATTGCAAGCGCGGCAATGAGTTTCAGCAGCGTTTCGGTGATCCTCAACGCCCTTCGTCTGCGACGTACCCCCCTCGAATAAAGCAAGAAGCCGCCTGACCATTGGACCTTTCCGTCGTCTATACCAACAGAGCGGGAACATTTTGGAGTGGTGTTCGTATAAGTGGATAGGTAGCCGAAGAGGGCTTGTCACCGGGGGTCTTGTATGTCCAGCAATGGCAATGGTTTGACGAATGGGAAGGCGTCGAAGAAACGTCGGCGGCGCATCATTATTGCTTCGATTGTAGGGCTGGTGGTGATTGGTGGTGGATATGGCGTGTATGCGGCGCTGAAGCCGAGCCACGACATTGATCCTTCGAAGCTGGCGGCGGTGGAACGCGGGGACCTGGCACGGGTGGTGGTGGCTACGGGAAAAATTCAGCCGCGCTCGAAGGTAGAGATTAAGTCGAAGGCCAGCGGCATGGTGAAGCAGTTGTTGGTGGATTACGACGACAAGGTAAAGCAAGGCCAGGTGCTGGCCGAACTGGATAAGGTGCAACTGCAAGCGATTGTGCGCGAGGCGCAGGCGAACTATCAGGCAGCGCAGGCAGCACGGGATTCTGCGACAGCGGCACTGGAACGCAACAAGGTGGACGCCGAGGGGCCGGATGTACCGTTTTTGAAGCTGAACATGGAACGCGCCGAGCAGATGTTGAAGGAAGGCGTGATGTCCAAGAGCTACGTGGAAGATGCGGAAAAGAATTACCAGTTGGCGTTGAACAAGCAGATGAGCGCGCAGCGAAATTTGATGGTGTCACGGGCGGAGATCGCGAAGGCGGACGCGCAGGTGGCGCAGGCAAAGGCGTCGCTGGAAAATGCGGAAGAGGATTTGAGGAATTCGACGATCGTGAGTCCGATTGATGGATTGGTGCTTTCGCGCGATGTGAGCGTAGGAGACGGCGTGAGTTCGATATTGATTTTGGGCTCGCAAGCGACGCTGGTGATGACGCTGGGAGATACGAGTGAAGTGTACGTGCAAGGGAAAGTGGACGAGGCGGACATCGGGAAAGTGTATCTGGGACAACCGGCGCGCATTGTGGTGGAGTCGTTTAAAGATAAGAAATTCGTAGGAAAAGTGACGCGGATTTCGCCGTTCGGGAAAGAGAAGGATAACGTCACGACGTTTGAAGTGCGCGTATCGATTTCGAATCCGACGGGCGAGTTG
>JBAVNY010000005.1:0-4594 GCA_049691535.1 Candidatus Acidiferrum sp. | reverse complement strand
TCCTTTGCTGCTACAGCGCGGAATTCCATTTCCGAACACTTGAAAAGTGTCACAAACGGAAAAACATTTGGGCTGACCGACCCGTATGCTCGCAGCATGAGTTATCTTTCGAGGAATTTCCTTCTGATAATCTCCGTAACCAGTCTGGTGCTCGCTCCGGCGTCCGCGCAAACAAGTGATTGGAATCAGGTCAAATCTGTCAGCATTGGCACTCAAATTACAGTGCGAACAACACAGCGCATGCCGCTTCTCGTTCGCGCCCAGATGAGGACATCCGGCGTTATGAATGCTACGTTCATCCCTGTCGTTGTTGTGGCCGTCATTTGGAGTAAGTCCTGCGTGCTGGGATGCGCTGTCGCGGCTTACGATTGCTTTTCTAAATAATTGCTGGTGATACGGGCGGCTTGGAAGAAGATCGGGCGCTCTCCGCCTCCAGCCTCAGCTTCGAGCAAACTCGCAACTTTCATCGGCAAATCCAAACGGATCACTTTCGTTTTCGCGCATTCGTCCTTCACTGTGGCCGTGCGCGAATCCTGCGTTCGAATTTTGGAGTCTTAGGCATTTTGACCGCTCCTGTTCTCAGGACCTAACCCCTGGCCGGAGCCCTCACAACCCCCCACCATCGAACGAAAAGGGGGTTTTCTCGCATCGTCGGTCGGGCCTGCTGGGATGGTGCCCGTCCGGAGTCTATGGGGAGATTTTAGTGGGACGGAAAGTTGGGAAAAAGTTGGCAAAGGTGTTTTTTGCGGGTGTCATTCTGCTTTGCCAAAAACGCGAATCACCGCATAAACTTGGCGAAAGAATGGCGGGGACGACGAGACTCGAACTCGCGACCTCTGCCGTGACAGGGCAGTGCTGTGATGTAATCGATTGATATCAAACGGTGTCGGCGGACATCTTTTGATACGACAAGATACCAAATGTCACTTCTTATCGTCCCCTTATTGTACCCGGATTGAATCAACCGGTTGTCGGTCCCAAGACGTCAAATTCTTCCCGTACTGCTTGACATTTAACGCGACGCAGTATAGTGTTTGGATTGTGATTAAGTCCTTCCGCTGCGCCGATACCGGGCTCCTATTTCATCGAGAGTCTGTCCGCCGGTTCAAAGCTATCGAGCGCCAGGCTCTTAGAAAGCTGGACATGCTAGATGCTGCGCAGGACATCCGGACGCTCTCAACGCTGCCAGGGCGCCTGACAAGGGACCGGAAAGGGCAGTACAGTATTCGCGTCAATGACCAATGGCGCGTCTGTTTTGAATGGCGCGATGGGCATGCCTACGAAGTTGAGATCGCGGATTACCACTAGGAGACAACAGGATGACGAAGAAAATTAAGCCGGTGCATCCAGGAGAAATTCTCCGCGAGGAGTTTATTGTCCCTCTTGGGCTGAGTATGAACAGAGTTGCTATAGACTTGCGCGTCTCTGTGACGCGGATCGCCGATATCGTCAACGAAAAACGCGCAATTACGGCTGATACAGCCCTACGTTTCGCGCGCTACTTCAACAATAGTCCGACGTTCTGGATGAATCTCCAAACGCGCTATGACCTGGAAGTCGCCGCACATGAGATTGCTGATAAGGTTGAACGCGATGTCCGCCCTCTGGAAGCAGTGCCAGCAAGGTAGTTCAAACGAAGGATGGGCCAAGTACATCCAAGCGGCAGGGCCATTCGCGGACGCACCGCAGCGTGACATGAGTCGCAAAGAAGAGTTCGGGCCGGGTGAGCGGCCTGAGACATGGAATGAATGGCGGGGACGACGAGACTCGAACTCGCGACCTCTGCCGTGACAGTGGCCTCGGGCACGCCGCACCGGAAATCCATTGCCTAACGGTTTGGTTTCCTCTTGCACGCCGCCAGTCGATCTGCTATATACTGAACCACATGGTTCAGTATAACGAAACCCGCCTCGACGCTTCGTTCGCCGCGCTGTCGGACGCGACCCGGCGCGGCGTGCTGGAGCAGCTCAGCCGCGCCGACGCTTCGATCACGGACCTCGCCGGAAAGTTCCATATGACCCTCACGGGCATGAAGAAGCATGTTGGCGTGTTGGAGCGGGCAGCGCTCGTCACTACTGAAAAGGTGGGGCGCGTCAGAACCTGCAGGCTTGGCATGCGCGCGCTGGAAGAAGAGGCCGCCTGGATCGAGCGGCACCGCCAACTCTGGAGCGCACGCTTCGACGCGCTGGACAAGATTGTCGAGCACTTGAAATCAAAGGAGAAGGCAGATGCCCGAAGGAAAAGAAGGTAGTCCCGCCGCCATGAACCGGACCGCCGTGGAACGCAAGTCCGACCGCGAACTCGTCGTGACGCGGACGTTCAATGCCCCGGCGCACATCGTCTTCGAAGCGTGGAGCAAACCCGAATTGTTCAAGCGTTGGTGGGTTCCGAAGTCGGTGGGCATGTCGCTGCTCTCGTGCGACATGGATGTGCGCACCGGGGGCGCGTATCGCTTCGTCTTCAGTCATCCGGCCTTCGACCAACCGATGGCGTTTTTCGGCACGTACAGAGAAGTGACGCCGAACAAGCGCCTCGTCTGGACGAACGAAGAAAGCGATCAGGGCGCCGTGACCACGGTGACGTTCGAAGAAAATGCCGGCAAGACGTTGGTCACCCTACACGAACTCTACCCCACAACGGCGGCCCTCGACGAAGCCCTCGCCGGTTCGGCGGAAGGCCTGCCCGAACAGTTCGCGCAGCTGGAGGAGTTGCTCGCAGTCAGATCGTGACCACACCGCGGCCACCGGCGTATGGAAGGGATGACGATGACATACACGAACAGACGCGATTTCCTAAAGACTGTCACAGCGACCGCAGTGCTGACTGCAATCCCTCCCGTTCAAGCCAAGGAGACCCCCACTATGTCAAAAGAGAATTTTGCCGACGTCAATGGCCAGCATATCTTTTACAGCGTGCATGGCGCCGGCAAGCCACTCATTCTTCTTCACGGGGGCATCAACCCAGACAGCTTCGGGAGCAATCTGGCCGAACTGGCCAAGGGCCGGCAGGTGATCGCCGTCCATCTTCAGGCGCATGGGCGCACGCCAGACACCGACAGGCCACTGCGCTGTGAAACGATGGGCGACGACGTTGCCGCTCTGATCGGCCATCTGAAACTCGGCAAGGCCGACGTGATGGGCTACTCGCTGGGCTCCTTCGTCGCGTTGCAGACCGCCATCCGCCATCCGGACGCGGTCGACCGGCTCGTGCTCATGGCCGCGAGGATGAGGCAGGACGACGCTTATCCGGAGGTGGTGGCGGCTTTCAATCAGTTGGAGGCCAACGCTGCCATGCTCGGCGGCAGCGTCAAGGCATCGCCGTTAGGGCAGGCCTATCCCGATGTCGATTGGACGAACCTCTTCCGCAAGGTCGGGGACCTGACCAAGTGCCCCTTTGACTGGAGCGCCGACGTCGCCAAGCTTCAGGCTCGCACACTGCTGGTCTTTGCCGACGCTGACTACCTCCGGCCCGAACACATGGTCGAGTTCTGGAAGGCGTTGGGAGGCGGCCAGCGCGATGCCGGGATTGATGGCTCACTGCGGCCCGCAAACCAGTTCGCAATCGTGCCGAACACCACTCACTACACGCTCGCGGTCGAGCCGATGCTGCCGGAGATCGTCGAGCGCTTCCTGGGAACCGCATAGAAGGCAGTCGGTCGCGGCGAGGCCCGGAATTTGTCGGACACCCAAAACAACTAGCCATGGCGGTCGGTCACGCCAAGGCGATGGAAAATCGTAGAGGTTAAGATCATGTCGCAGGACTGCCGCTGCAAGGCAATTCACTCGACTGATTGCACCCTCCTGCCCTTCCATTCGCCTCCATGCCTGACGATTCTTCTGCTCCGCCACGGCGGTGCAGGAGGAAAAGATGAAACGCGGATGTATGCAACGAAATAGTCGCAAAGAAGGCCCTGATGTCTGGCAGTTTCGCTGGTCTGAGACCAGACTTGGCGGCAAGCGTCTTTACCACAAGAAAATTGTCGGCACAGTCGTGCAATATCCTGATGAAGATGCTGCGCGGCGCTCCGTAGTGGGGCTGGTCTCAGAACTCAACACCGCTGGCCGACCAACGAATTCCGGCACAATGACCGTTGCTCAACTTTGTGATCACTTCGAGCAACGCGAACTCGCAAAGGAAAACACTTGGCGCAGTCACGCGACCAAGAAAATCTATAAGGCGTACTTGACTCGCTGGATTCGCCCTCACTGGCAGAAATACGGACTTGCCGAGGTTAGAACCATACAAGTCGAGTCCTGGCTTCGCGGATTGCCATTAGCAAAAAGCAGTTGTGCCAAAATCCGAAACCTGATGTCCGTCCTCTTTAATCACGCCTGCCGATATGAGCTGTTTGACCGCAACCCAATCTACCTCGTTCGTCAGAGCGCCAAACGCCGAACACCGCCGGCCACTCTGGTGCCCGCCGAAATCAAGGCGCTAATCGACGGCCTGGCACTTCGAGAACGCACATTAGTCCTTCTTGCCGCATCAACCGGGTTGCGGCAGAGCGAGATATTCGGCCTAAAGTGGGGCGATATCGACTTCGAGCGCGGCACGATGAGCGTCATCCGTTCCATCGTGCACGGAGTGGTAGGCC
>JBAVNY010000004.1:0-3335 GCA_049691535.1 Candidatus Acidiferrum sp. | reverse complement strand
GATTAATGGTCTGCGAGTCTTTCACCACCCGCGCACCCAAGTCCGCCGACAAATAATTGTGCTCCACATTGTATTTGCGTTCCTTCGGGTCATAAGCCACCGGAAGAATATCCATCTTTCCAAAGGTAAAGCAGCGCACGTATTGCTCGAAATCAATGAATTCCTGCAGCGTCATGCAATACGGTGCCGTTTTGTCGTAAGCCTCCAACAGCTCCTCTTCGCTATTAACCTTATATACGTGCTTCCAACCCCCGCCGGAATACGGCTTCAAAATTGCCGGACGCCCGACATAGTCCAGCAGCACTGCCCAATCCAGGGGATATTTTAAATTGCGCAGCGATTCCGCATTGATGTCCACATCGCTGGGGTAACTCTTCTGCGGCAATAAAACAGTTTTAGGAATAGCGATGCCCAGTTTTGCAGCAACGCTGTAATTAAAGAACTTGTCGTCCGCCGTCCACCAGAAAGGATTATTGATGACGTACGTGCCCTGCAGCGCCGCGTGTTTCAAATAACCGCGATAGTATTCCACTTCGTGCGACAGCCGGTCGACGATCACTTTGTATTCCGGAGCCTCGCCCATCCGTGTCCCGCCCAGCTTGCAGAGTTCCGCGGTGACTCCGTCCTTTTTTCCCAATTCATTTACTCGCGCCAGAAACGCCGGCGGAAAGCTGAACTCTCTTCCACACAGTAAGCCCACTTTCGCCATGGCATCCCTCCACTTTGTACGGATTCCCGCTCGTGCGGCGCCTTAATTCACCGTGTTCACGGAATTGGTTTTTGTTTCCATCACGCCGGCCCGCGTTTCCTTCACCAGATGGCGCACCACGTCTTTCAAATCACCAGTTTGCTCGTAAATCCGCAGTTGCCGTTCCGCGCTGGTGCCTTCATTCATGATGCTGTGAACGTATTCTACCGCGCTGCGGCTGCCCAGTTCGTCCACCACATCATCCACGAACTCCAGTAATTCCTGCATCAGTTCGTGCATCGGCACTTCCGTTTCCTTACCGAAATCGATCAGCTTGCCCTCGATTCCGTACCGCGCGGCGCGCCATTTGTTTTCTTCCACCAACGCGCGCCGGTAAATTCGCCAGCTCATGTTGTGGGTGTACAGCCGGTGCAGCTTCGCGATAATCGCCTGCGTCAGAGCGGCAATTGCCACCGCATCCTCAACCTTGGTCGCCACATCAAACATGCGAAATTCCAGCGTGCCAAACGTCGGATGCGGCCGCACATCCCACCAGATCTTCTTGCCGTTATCGATGCAATTCAATTTCACCAACAGATTGATGAAATTCTCGTACGCGCTCCACGATTCGAATACTTCCGGTATTCCGGTGCGGGGGAAGCGGCGAAACACCGTGGTGCGAAACGACTTTAACCCAGTGTTGCGACCCATCCAGAACGGCGAACTGGTCGAAAGCGCCAGCAAGTGCGGCAAAAAGTACCGCACCATGCTCATCATGTCGATGGTGGTCTGTTTATCCGGCATGCCCACGTGAATGTGCATGCCAAAAATGAGCAACGAACGCGCCAATTGGCCCATCTCTTCAACGATATTCTGGTAGCGTTCGCCCGGCGAAATGACCTGATCGATCCAACTGGAAAACGGATGCGTCCCTGCCGCCGCAACCTGCAGCCCGGTGCTTTCCGCTGCCGCCACCAAATCGTGCCGCGTGCGGTGCATCTCCAGACGCAACTCGCCTATGTTTTCGCAAATTTTTGTGCCGGTTTCCACGATGGACTGGTGCATTTCCTGTTTGATCTGATCGCCCAGTCCGCGTGAAGCCGCCGCCGAGAGCAGTTGGATCACGTGCGAACGTAACTCCAGCGTTTCGGGATCAATGATCTGGAATTCTTCTTCGACACCAATCGTGAAGCGGTGAGCCACAGGAAGCCCTCCGGATCGGAATGACTGCTGGGGACTTCGGAGCCAGTATCATACCCTGCTCATTTCAAAAACACACGTCCGGGCAGCTAGCGCCCAAAAAGCACCAACAATAAAATTGACTTGCGGTAAATTACGGACTAGCTTCTTCCTACAACTCGGCAGAGTGCGTAGCTGCGCGCTGTTTCTCTCCCTAAAATTCTCCGCGACTCGTAAAGTGCGCTCGCGTTACCTCGTCGATTGGCAGGCCTCGGTATCCCATAGCTGACAAACAGGTCTAGACCCGGGCTCAATTTTCAAAATTTACCTAAAGGAGACTCCATGAAGAGAATTTCCACGTGGTTCCTGATTGCAGTGGTCGCGCTGACAAGCGCGGCTTGGCTCTATGCTCAGGCCGATACGGAAAAGGCCGTCGCCGGACTCGAACAAAAATGGCTCGAGTCGCAAAAGACCAATAATCCAGATCTGGTCGCGCCCTTGCTCGCCGACAAATTCGTCAGCACCGGCAGCGATGGAAAAGTAAATGACAAAGCAGGTGCGTTGGCCGATGCGAAAAAGACCAAGTACACCAGCGCCGAGTATGAAAACGTGAAAGTCATGGTATTCGTCGACACCGCTATCGCCACTGGCGGCTTCAAAGGCAAGGGCACTGACGCATCCGGAAAGCCGATGGATGTTCACGAGCGTTGGACCGATACCTGGGTAAAAATGCCCGCCGGCAAGTGGCAATGTGTTGCCTCACAAAGCTCCACCATTGCGATGTAATGAACCGCCGAGTTCTCCTTCAACAAAATCTCTGGGCCGCCTATTCTCCCGGCGGCCCTTTTTTTCGTGCCCCGCTCGACCCTTTCCTCAGAGTTTCTCGCCGCCCTTCGTAACGTGCCTTGCTGATTTAAAGTACACGCCTTATGTGTCACTGTGCTACCAGTGTGCATCCGTTCGAACCTGTATAGTCTCTGAAGCACTTGACTATGCCGCGCCTGCAAAACTCCAACGAGCAACTCGACTATATCGCCACGCTTCTCGACGATATGTGGCGCATTCCCGGAACCAAGATTCGCTTCGGCCTCGACGCCGTAATCGGCTGGGTCCCGGGCATTGGCGACGCGCTGGCCGGCGTGGCCTCCTGCTTCATCGTATTCGCCTCCTGGCGTCGCGGCGTGCCCACGGTCACGCTCACCCGCATGGTCGCGAACATTCTTCTCGAAGCCACGGTCGGCGCCATTCCTCTCGTCGGAGATATTTTCCACGTAGCCTGGAAAGCCAACCGCCGCAATTATCGTCTGCTCACTCGAGAAAAACAGAACCCCGGCGCCGAGAGTCGCAAAGACTGGATGTTTCTCGCGGTCATCTTATTCGCGCTGCTGGTGGTCATCGGGATTCCCATCGCCCTATTCATTTGGCTACTCCGGTATCACGTAACATCACCTTCCGCATAGCTCCGCAT
>JBAVNY010000003.1:0-4362 GCA_049691535.1 Candidatus Acidiferrum sp. | reverse complement strand
AGTTCAATCCGCTCTCCTTGATGAACGCGAACAAAGGCGTCTTCGGCATCAACCTCGGCCACATGTGGGATGAAGTCGATCGCATGGCCGGGTGGATGGATCAGCTTATGCGGCTATGGGAGGAAGGCGCTATCAAGCCCCGGATCGCGCGGGTTTTCAGCTTTAGCGAGGCCGCAGCCGCGCATCATTTTATCCAAGACCGCAGCAACATCGGAAAAGTGCTGCTCACGCCGTAGGGCCCCAACATCGGTTGGTTGACGCCGCTCAACGAATTCGAATGTCCGCGTCTCCCTTCCCATCCATCCGTTGATTGATTAGGCGTCATGCTGAATTACCAAGGGAACCCGCGCCCATGACCTACGCCAACATCCTTGTCGAAACACATGGCGCCGTCGGCCTCATCAGGCTCAACCGGCCGCAAGCCCTGAACGCGCTGTCGGCGGCCTTGATCGAGGACCTCAACGCGGCGCTCGAAGGTTTCGAGACCGACGCTGCGATCGGCGCGATCGTGCTGACCGGATCGGAGAAGGCCTTCGCCGCCGGCGCCGACATCAAGGAGATGCAGGACAAGACGTTCGCCGAAGCCTTCGTCGGCGACTTCATCTCCCGCTGGGAGAATGTGGCGAAGGCGCGGAAGCCGATCATCGCCGCCGTCGCCGGCTTTGCGCTTGGGGGGGGATGCGAAATTGCGATGATGTGCGATTTCATCCTTGCCGCGGACACCGCCAAATTCGGTCAGCCTGAGATCAAGCTTGGCGTCATCCCGGGCGCGGGGGGAACCCAGCGCCTGACTCGCGCGGTCGGCAAGTCGAAGGCGATGGAGATGATCCTGACCGGGCGCATGATGGACGCGGCTGAGGCGGAGCGCTCAGGCCTCGTCTCCCGCATCGTGCCCGCCGCCTCGCTGATCGAGGAGGCGCTCAAGGTCGCGGCGGCTATCGCCGCCTTGTCTAGGCCGGCAATCTACGCCGCCAAGGAGGCCGTCAATCGCGCCTACGAGACGACGCTCGCGGAAGGGATCCGGTTCGAGCGCCGTATCTTCCACTCGCTGTTCGCGACGGAAGACCAGAAGGAAGGCATGCGCGCGTTCGCCGAGAAGCGCGCTGCGGCTTTCAAGCACCGGTAGGGAGAGTAGAGAATAAACATTTTTTGGTACGTATTATAACCTATGCAAATCGTGCAGACCAACCTTCCGTTCAAGCGCGCGGCCGTTGCAGAAAAAGAAGCTTAAGCCGTTGAAAACGCGTTCTCGCGCGCAGAACTGGACACCTGCGGCGGGCACCTGGGATATAGCGATCCTCGGCTTCAGCCGCATTGTGGGCACCATCCGACAGATCGCCATCTATGTTAGGAATGGCTCTCTATTCCCACCAACCACTATTCGGGGTCCCGGGCGGACTCGGTGGCGCGTGCCCATCGAGGCCCTAAATTGCCATTCGAGATAAAACCCATCATTTCGCCTCGGGTGGAAGGCCATGACTTGTACTGTGTAGCGGTTGTCCAGGCATTGTGGATTGATCGTTTTTCAAAACTTTCCCAGAAACCCTGTACTTGTTCTTCAATGGTGGTCACAGAGCGGCAGATGGGGCAATCGCAGCATCGAAGTAACTGTAGGTCTACCCCGCTCAACACTTTGCGCGGAGGGCCCGCCTCCTTGTTCCATCGAACCGCTCTCTGGCTTTGAAGCGGGAGAAAAATTGACCCATATCCTGCCGCTTGCCGCCAGCCAATCGAATCGG
Source organism: Candidatus Acidiferrum sp. (assembly GCA_049691535.1). Taxonomy (GTDB): domain Bacteria; phylum Acidobacteriota; class Terriglobia; order Acidiferrales; family UBA7541; genus Acidiferrum. Next base: position 2,623 of record JBAVNY010000003.1, on the reverse strand, counting down.
CCGAATCCGCACCAAACGCAAAAACGGCTGGGAACGTGCGTGTTCCACCCGCGCCAAACGCGTGAATCCGCGATTGCGGAAACGTTTTACGTATTTTGCGAAGCGCAATCGCGATGAATGCTTCTGCTCCCATGCGGGAAATTTCACCCGGAAAGCTGCGATTCTTAAGCAACGGCACGATACCGCCCAATCCGATCCATTTAGGATTTGGCGTATTTTTAAACAAAGTCTCGACAGAATACGCCAGTTCTCCAATTGTCCGCCCATGAATAACGGGCATTATAGTCTTCTCGGGGAATCGAGCAGTTAAGATATCAAAATTAGTATTTGATCTCCGAATCTTCTTCCGTCTCGACGCGACGTTGTCTTCTGAATGCGGTGGGAGATCGAGATTAACGAAAATCTGTCCGTCGATCTTAGCTATTAAATCTCCGACGGTGCCTATGGTCCAGTTTGCTCGCGCATTCATAAGGAGAGCAAAACCGCCTGAGTCGATCATGAGCGGGCCTGTTATCCCGAGCTTATCCCGCAAACTCCCATCAAAATGCGTGTGTCGTAGAGAAGGACGCCTTATTGCGCAACCCAAACTAGTTAAGAAAGGTAAGCACTTAAGTTCAGGGTATGAAGCACAAAGGCTACTCGTGTCCACGCTCTGACCCAACCACACCATAGGAAGACTGGTTTTGCGGCATTCCTTGAAGTATCTGTTCATCAAGCGGAGGGAAAGCTTAAATTCTTTCGCGCCTCGCCGATTGTTGCTTCAAATAGAATCTTCGTTTCCAGATAGTCTTCGGGTGGGAGACCGAAGTCAGTGAGGGGGTAGACGTTCCAGACATCTCTCGTACATCGTTCAATCTTGTCCAGCGCTGCAGGCTGCCTCAGAAGCAAGTCCGTGAGCATTCCGGTCACGGGCAGGAGATCGACACCACTAAGGTTCGGAGAAGCCAGATGATATACAGAACATGTATTTGGTAGTTGATGCCATTGAACCGCATTGACGTAATTGTCGTCACACAAAAAATTATAAATGCGAACTTTTTTGTCCTTGTACGCAGTATTAATGTAAGCTGATAACTTTTGGGTGAATAAGTCAGTCCACATCGTACTTACGGTTATGCCATTGTCATTATTGAAATCCGTGAGATGAACGTCGTATTCTTGAATCCATTCAGCCGCGTCTAACCACCCATACAACCCAGACATTATTAACACGCTAAGTTGGTCCTGATGTTCGAAATGATCACGCCAAGATTTCACCTCAATGGGAGCATAGCAGCGTCCCACATATCGCATCCACGCCGGTTTATACACGCCCCCTTCCTCGACACCGCCGAAGTCGGGGCCATGTTTAAGCGTTTTATTGGGTGCCTGGTGCATTCTATTGCTTGCTCGCAAAAAGCCGCTTGTAAGTTTAAAGCTTCTAAGAAGGCTGAGGACGGCGTTACGTTTGGATTTTATTCTATCTCTCAGCTCAGGTTGTGGTATCCAGCCAGCAGGTACGGGCCCGTTGAAGTTCGTATCTCCTCCAGTAAGTTTTCTATTCGAACATGCGATAAGTAATATCCTATCTGCTACACTATAAACGTGCGGGTCGGTCATTAGTGTGCGACTTGAAGGACCTAACGAGTTATAGCGTTCTTGAATTTTCTCGAGCAATAAGTCGGCTACCTGTCTCTGGGCTTCTTTCGAAGAAAGAAACCCTCCGTGCGTGCCAGAAATCGTGCCAGCCCGGAGGTCGTCTCTGGTATAAGAGCGTGTGTCGTGAGGAGCTATTAACTCTTCATTCTCGATTTCATAGTGAAACTGTTTAGGTCCATTTATTCCGCGGGCTGAAGCTATATTCAAGGCTGCGTTGTATCGCCCAAACACAAACGAAGGAGTCATTTGGCTTACTTTTTTAGTTAATAACTTTTGTACTTTCTTTATCACCCATCCACGCCCTGAGTCTCTCAAACCGCTTAGCGGCGAGCCAAAGGTAATGACGCCTAATATTCGTTCGATTAATTTGGTTTCATCATCGGATGATTGGAGCAATTTTACACATACCTCACGAGCGACGAGGCCACCCATACTATATCCAACAACGAATATAGAGTCATACGCCTTATAATCGCGCTGCAGGGTTGTTAGTATTTGATCCCCACTCCGCTCAAGGTCGGCGTGCCCTAGGGTCTCCGCACTATACTGGAGGCATACTGTGCTGAAGCTTGAGAGAGCGGACCCGACATAGGTAGGAACGTCCTTCCAATGTGTGTCATCGCCACGGAGTCCGTGTAGGAAGATGACTAAGCCGCTCATGAAATATGCCCGCTCCGGTAAAACACGCCTGCGCTGAGGCATAACCGATACCCGCGAATTTCGCAGTGCAGCCGTTCACTTTGAGGTTTCGGGCCACCGGCGCCCGAGTATGTGACTTGACGCGTGGGGAGAAAGTTTTCCACGGGACAGTCACCAGGATTTGGTGCAGCTTAGGAAGATCCTCTCAACCAGCTCCATCGTCATCGGCTTCTCCCCGCTCAGTACACGTCCAACATAAGGCCCGGTGACACCAAGCAGCTTTGCGAGCTTGTTCCTACCACCTACCTTCTCCTTGAGACGCCGCAGGTCTCGCAGCGTCTTGTCC
>JBAVNY010000002.1:0-7251 GCA_049691535.1 Candidatus Acidiferrum sp. | reverse complement strand
CTAACGGCCGCACTTCCAGTTCGACGCCGACGCCGCGCCATTGCTCTTGCAGAGCAGCGCCCAGCAATCGCGCTTGCTCGTCCGTCGACACTTTCAAGATCACATGCATCCGCGTACCATCTGCCCTTCGCGGAAATCCCGCCGCTTCCAGTAATCGCTCTGCCGCTGCCGGATCGTATTCATATTTCTTCACATTTCCGTCATACGCCCAATGATTCGGCGGCAATATTCCACTAGCGAGTTGCGCTTCGCTACGCAGTAAATATTTGATTAGCGATTCGCGATCCGTCGCATACGCCAGCGCTTGCCGCACTTCGCGTTTGCCGATAATCGCGTCCTGCATATTCATTCCCAGATAAGCGAAGTTCGTCCCCGTCCTTTCGCTCACGGCCAAATCCGCTTGCTTGGCGAGAACGGGAATCATGTCGGGAGAAAGGGAACTCACCTCAATATCGGCAGATCCTTTACGCAACTCCAGCGCCCTGACAATCGCGTCGGGCACAATCCGAAACGTCACGCGCTCAATATGCATCGTGCTTTGTTGAACATTCTTGGCAACCGTAACAGGTGGAGCGGAGATACTGCCGACTTGTGCGCTCTGCAGACTCTGCGCCTGGGCGTTAAGTTTTCCTGGCAATTGAGGGTCGGCTTCCGCGCGAAAATAATTCGCATTTCTTTCTATCACGACGGCATCATCTTGGGATTGGCTTACAAAGCGGTACGGGCCACTACCTATTGGCTTCCGTGAAAAGTCCGGCCCTGCATCTGCTGGCGCAATTCCGACTGCGGAACGTTCCATGTTCCACAAAAACGATGCGGCCGGTTCTTTCAGATGAAACACCACGGTTTCTGCATCCGGCGCTTCAATGGAATTGATCATACGAAATGCGCCGCGCTTTGGAGAACGGTTCGCGGCATTCATCATGAATTCCACGGTGGCTTTCACGTCTTTGGAAGTTAGGGCGCGGCCATCGTGAAACGTTACGCCTTCGCGCAAATGAAAAATGTAGGTCAACGCATCCGGTGTGTTCCAGGATTCCGCGAGATCGCCGTGCAGATTCATTTCCGCATCGCGCTCCACTAATCCATCGAAAAGCAATTTATCAATACGTTGCGATTGCGCATCCGACGCGTAGCGCGGATCGAGATTCACGGGATTGGATTCGATTACGAAGATAATTTGCGAGGGATCAAATTCCCGCTGTCGCGAGCATGCTGCTAAAAACACAACGCATCCTAAAAGTATGCTGAATGTCGAGGCGGCGCAAATTGAGCGGAGGGAGTATGCGCAGTCCCTGTTCTTTCGGTTTACTGCGACCAGTTTCGTGGGATTCTGCTTAGACAATCTCCGTGTCCTTTTTGTTCCGAACTCCCTGTCCCCTACGTGAATGACTTGTTCTGCTCATTCAACTGGCGTAACAAATCTTTCCCAGAATTACTTCTTTGTCCGCGCCGGTGGCGCTGGGCAAATTTCCTGGACGGTGATGCAGTGTTTCGTAGGCCATCAAAGCAAATGCATATGCTTCTTTGGCTTCTTCCGGCACGCCCAGCTTTGAGGATGGCAGCACTTCCATAGGCGTTAATGCTGCGGTTAGTTGCGCCAGGATCAAAGGATTGCGGGCGCCGCCACCGGAAACTATCAGCTGCGAGATCCTTGTTTTGCGAAGTACAAAACGTTTCAGCGCGTCGACTACGGAATCTACGGTGAATTCTGTGGTGGTGCGTATTAAATCGTTGGGGGCCGCACGATGTTTTTTACCGAGGCGCAGCAATTCCTGAAAATAGGCTCGACCGTAATATTCCCGTCCGGTTGATTTTGGCGGACCCAATTTCAGATAGGGATCGCGCAGCAACGCCTTCAACAATGGAGCGATCACCTGTCCTTGCCGGGCGAGTCGTGCGCCGCGGTCGAATCTCTGTTTTTTGCGCGTGAAGTGCCAGACCAGCGCATCGATCAGCATATTTCCTGGGCCGGTATCGAAGGCCAGCACTTGCGCTGGTTTTGCGCCTGCCGGTAGCACGGTGACATTTCCAATTCCACCCAGGTTCAGCGAGACGCGTCCTAATTTGTCATCTCGATACAAGATCCAATCGGCGAAGGGGACCAGCGGCGCGCCTTGTCCACCGACGGCCATATCCGCGACACGAAAATCGCCGACCGTCGTGATTCCTGTTTGTGCTGCGATCAGTGCAGGTTCGCCAATTTGCAATGTGGAGGCGGTTGATTTTCCCAGGAAGGGAACCGCGCGGCCTTGGTGAAATATGGTTTGACCGTGGCTGCCAATTAATTTCACACGAGACAAGGCCACACGAAATTCTTTGCAGGCGGCGACGGCTGCATCTGCAAACGCGCCACCCAAGCGGAAGTTGAGTTGGCTGATTTCTCCGGCGGTGCAGGTTGCGCCTTCGGCGATGCGCAACACTTCGGTTCGCACGCCCGGTTGCATGCGCAGGGTGGTGTGATGCAGTAAACGGCAGCGCAGGCGCGGTGGACCGCCACGCACCTCGGCCAAGGCGACGTCAATGCCATCTGCTGATGTTCCCGACATCATTCCCATCACCAACATAATTTTCCGTCCCCGGTTGCCGACTGACGTCGCAAGAGGCCACCTGATGGTTCGTCGAACTCACCACAAGAGGTGGCCGCTACAAGTTTTTAGCACACCACGAGCTAAGGCTGCAGGCCGATGCGAAGGAAAAGTTCCATGCCAAATGTAGAGGAATCTGCAATGTCTGAAAGAAAAATGAGTAGTGCAAAAAACTCAGCCAATCTGCTTTTTCAACTCTGCTAACAAGTTGAGGGCTTCGATGGGGCGCAGTTCGTCCAGGTCGGCGGCTTTCAGGCGGTCAATTACGGCGCGGTCGAGGGCCGTGAACAAGACATTCTGATTGCCGTTGCCGTTTCCATTCTGGTGGGCGCCGGGGGTAAGCGTTTCGCTTAATGCGTGTTCGCTGGCTTCATGTCTGCGGAGGACTTCGCGTGCTCGTTCAATCACGGTTCGGGGCAAGCCGGCGAGTCGGGCGACTTCAATGCCATAACTTTTGTCGGCACTTCCGGGTTCCACGCGTCGCAAGAAGATAATCTCGTTCGGCGTTTCCTTCACCGAGACGTGAATGTTCTTCACTGCGGGGAGTAAATCCGCCAATTCGGTGAGTTCGTGATAATGCGTGGCGAAGAGCGTGCGTGCCCGGGTGTTTTTCTGGAGGTGCTCGACCACCGCCCAGGCGATGGACAGTCCGTCAAAGGTCGAGGTCCCACGGCCTACTTCGTCGAGCAGCACCAGACTGGACGGTGTGGCATGATGCAGGATTGCTGCGACTTCACTCATTTCGACTAAGAATGTAGAGCGTCCGCGGGCGAGATTGTCGCTGGCGCCGATGCGGGTGAAGATGCGATCGGTGATCGGCAATCGAGCCTGACGCGCCGGAACGTAGGATCCTATCTGCGCCATTACTACAATCAATGCCGCTTGGCGGAGGTAGGTAGACTTGCCGCCCATGTTTGGCCCGGTAATCAGCAACAATTGCTGGCGCCCCGGCTCAAAATACAAATCGTTGGGTACGAACCGTTCGCCCTTCTGGCGCAGTAATTCTTCAATCACCGGATGGCGTCCGCCAACGATTAGCAATTCGCCGGTTCCGTTAAATTCAGGGGGGACATAGTTGCGGTCTGCCGCGATCTTGGCGAAGGAGGCGAGTACATCGAGTTTGGCGATGGCCGCGGCGGTTTTTCGCAATCTTCCCGCTTGCGCTGCGATTCCTGAACGCAACTCCACAAACAGTTGACGTTCGATTTCGATGATGCGTTCGTCGGCCGCCAGTATTTTGCGTTCGTACTCTTTCAGCTCGGGACAGGTGAAGCGTTCGGCATTCACCAGGGTCTGTTTTCGTTCGTAATCTGCCGGGGCCAGATGGAGGTTCGGTTTAGAAATCTCCATGTAGTAGCCAAAAATGTTGTTGAAGCGGATTTTGAGTGAATTGATTCCCGTGCGCTTCCTCTCGCGCTCTTCCATGGAAGCGATGATCTGCTTGCTGTGCTGGCTGAGATCGCGCAGTTCATCAAGCTCTGCGTTATATCCGGCGCGAATCATTCCGGGTTCGGTGGCGACCACCGGAGGTTCATCCGCCAGAGCCTTTTCGAGGCGCTCGCGTACATCGGTGAGCTCGTCGATTTCCGCGTGTAATTCGCGAAGCAGATCGCTACCGCCGGTTTGCGGTGGAGTCAGAAAATTCTTAAGGACCGGCAATTGCGCCAATGATTTCCGCAAGGCGAGCAATTCGCGCGGAGAAGCCAGTCCCAGCGTAATTCTGCTAGTGAGCCGCTCCAGGTCTTGAATGCCGCGCAATTCTTTGCGAATTTCACCGCGAACTACGGTCTGTTGCAGGAGGTGCGCGACGGCGCCGAGACGCGCCTCAATCGCATCCTGATTAATTAGTGGGCGGAGCACCCAGGAACGCAGCAGCCTCGCGCCCATTCCGGTGACCGTCGAGTCCAGTGCACCTACCAGTGTGGTCGGACCGGATGCCTTGGCCTCCTCGGTGAAAATCGGCGCGAGCAATTCGAGATTCCGCACCGAGACGGGATCGAGCAGCATGGTGTCGTGCTGCTCGTAGTAGCGAATCTGATCGACATGGCGCAGCGCTTCGCCGCTGGTGCCATCTTCGCCACGCGCCGCGTTTTCCCGTAAGTAATGGACTATCGCGCCTGCGGCACACATGGCTTGTACGTGGTCATCAAGGCCGAATCCGGTGAGTTCCGCGACGCCGAATTGTTCGCGCAAGATGCGCTCGGCGTAATCGCGCTGAAATACCCAATCTTCGACGTGGGTTTCGACGCCGCCGGAGCCATCGAGCAGGGAAGTCTTGGCGGTTTCGAAGAGTTGCTGCGGGCGGGGGAGCAGGGTTTCGCGCGGTCGCTGCAGTTGCAGTTCGTCGCGTAACAGGTCTTCGGCGCCGGCACCTTGCAATTCAGTGGCTTGAAATTCGCCGGTAGAAAGGTCGACCAAAGCCAAGCCGATTTTGGTACCGTTCTGCGCGACACTGGCCAGGAAATTATTTTCGCGCGCGTCAAGTACCGAGACATCGGTCGCGGTTCCTGGCGTAATGACACGGGTCACTTCGCGGCGAACTAACTTTTTGCCTGGGCCGGGCTGTTCCATCTGCTCGCAAATGGCGATTTTGAAGCCGGCGCGAATCAGGCGGGCAATGTAGCCGTCGGCGGCGTGATAGGGAACGCCGCACATCGGGATGGGTTGACCTTTTTCGCGATTGCGGGACGTCAGGGTGATTTGGAGTTCGCGCGCGGCGATCATGGCGTCTTCGTAGAAGAGTTCGTAGAAGTCACCAAGGCGGAACAGGAGTAATGCCTGAGGATAGCGGGATTTGACCGCGTGGTACTGCTGCATTAGAGGTGTGGTGGGTTCACTCATTCAGTTGGTGTTTACCGTTGGGTTGGATTGTAGCTCAGGTGGTCAGGTTCTCCCGTTTGGTGTTCCAAGATTCCGAGCGATCCTGCCATGATCCCTCCACTGCGAGCCAGCAAAAGACGCTGGCTCTCCGGTTGGGATGACATGTTGTGTGAGCTTGTGCAACCTCGTTATTGTTCCTTTTTCTTTGGATTGGAACTCAGCTGTTTGAGGTCTCCGGTTTGAGAGTTGATGATCCCGAGCGATGTTGTCACGATCCCTCCACTGCAAGCCAGCAAACTACGCTGGCTCTCCGGTCGGGATGACATGTTTTTATTTGCGTGCCTCTTTTTCTTCACTGTGTAAGTTCAATTCGCGAATCACGAATGCGTAATCAAAGGCGATTTCGCGGAGATAGTCGTAGCGGCCGCTGGCGCCGCCGTGTCCTGCGCCCATATTCGTCTTCAACAGCAAGGAGTTTGCGTCGGTCTTCAGTGTGCGCAACTTCGCGACATACTTGGCGGGCTCCCAATACATTACTTGGCTGTCGTTCAATCCGGTCTTCACCAACATGGTCGGATAATCCTTGCGCTCCAGATTGGTGTACGGACAATACTTGCGCATATAAAAATAATCAGGAGCGACCTCTGGATTGCCCCACTCCTCGTACTCGCCGACTGTTAGCGGGAGTGACGCATCGAGCATGGTGTTCAACACATCGACGAAGGGAACGTGACTGAGTACGACGCGAAATAAATCCGGGCGCAGATTCGCGACTGCTCCCATCAGTAAGCCGCCCGCGCTGCCGCCTTCAATCACCAATCGATCGAGCGAGGTGTACTGCTTTTCGATCAGATATTCCGCGCTGGAAATAAAATCGGTGAAGGTGTTCATCTTGTGATGCATGCGGCCGGCATCGTGCCAAGGCTTGCCGAGTTCGCCGCCGCCGCGAATGTGGGCAATGGCGTAAATCATGCCGCGTTCAAGCAAGCTCAAGCGATTTGAGCTGAAGGCCACCGGCATGGAGAGCCCGTAACTTCCGTAGGCATAGAGAAGCAGCGGCGCGCTGCCATCCAAGGGAATATCGCGGCGGTAGACCAGCGAGATGGGGATGCGTGTGCCATCGGCGGCGACGGCGTGAAGGCGTTCGCTTTTATAGCGAGTCGGTTCGTATCCGCCGAGCACCGGTTGCTGCTTGCGCAGGATGCGTTCGCCGGTGGCGAAATCGTAGTCAAAGACGGAACGTGGAGTGACAAACGATTCGTAATGATAGCGAACGTGACTGGTGTCGAATTCTGGATTCGCGCCAAAGGCTGCGTTATAGGCGGGCTCGGCAAATTCGATGCGCCGGGAAGCTTCAATCGCGGACGGCGCATGCGTGGTCAGATCGATAATGCGCAAATAGGGCAGACCATCTTCGCGCTCGAATAAAACGATACGGCTGCGAAAGACTTCGCAAGCGGCCAGCATCACGCCGGGGCGGTTCGAGATGACTTCGTGCCAGCGTTCGCGCACCGGATTGGTAGCGGGGGCGGTCATCAGGCGGAAAGTGCGGCCACCACTATTGGTGCGGATGAAAAATACGCCTCCCACGGGATCTGCCGAGCTTCCGGGATGATGGTCGACGTAGTATTCGTGATTCTCTTCGCGGCGTTCGATTAATTGGAATGTGGCGAGAGGCTGATCGGCGCGGAGGTAGCGGACTTCACTGGTGGTATGGCTATTGGTGACCAGGAATAGATAGGCACCGCTGCGGCTACGATCGATGTCGATGCGGAAGCGTTCGTCTTTTTCTTCGTAGAGTAGCGGATCTTCGGGACGCTCCGATGGTTTGACGGATGGCAAT
>JBAVNY010000001.1:0-13104 GCA_049691535.1 Candidatus Acidiferrum sp. | reverse complement strand
CACGGCAAGATCGGCGCTGGCTTTGTGGCCCACCCAGCGGCCGTTGCGATGATAACCGTCAGCATAGATCAACACGCGGCTACCAGAATCGGCAGCACGCAAACCACAAGCCTCGCCAGAGAAGCCGCCAAACACCACCGAGTGGATTACGCCCAGGCGCGCGCAGGCCAACATGGTGATCGGCAACTCCGGAATCATTGGCATGTGGATGGTGACGCGATCACCCTTTTGCAGTCCGGCAAAATCGCGCAGCATCGCAGCCACTTCGTTCACGCGCCGGTATAGCTCCTGGAACGTGATAACTACATGATTTTCATCTTCCGGCTCAGGAACAAAAACGAGCGCAGCCTTGTTCTTATACTTCGCCAAATGCCGATCCACGCAGTTGTAGGAGGCATTCAGCTTGCCGCCCACAAACCACTTCCAGAACGGAGGATGGCTGGTGTCCAGCGTGGTATGCCAATACTGGTCCCAATGCAAAAGCTCCGCGTACTCGCGAAAACATTCCGGAAAATATTTCTCGCTGAAGCGCTCCATGATGCTAGGGTCGTTCAGGTTGGCTTGCGCAATGAAGCGCGCCGAGGGGCGAATGTATTCCTCTTCCTTCCAGTGAACGGCAATCTGCGCTTCGGTCAGGCCTTGTTTCTTGGCCCTGGGCTTCCCATTGGTGTTTTTCTTTTCCAGGATTTTCGCCACGGTTGTACTCCCTTGAAAGTCAGCAAGCAAGTGTGCCAATCGCATGACACTTGGTAAATTACGCGCGGAGCGGCGAGTATCTTAAGTGCGAAAGCAGCGCTGGTGCCGTTTCTGCCCAGGAGGAGAATGATGCTACTTCGCGAGTGACCGCGTCAATCCGCTAGGCTTCGGCTTTCTTGGCCTCGTTGTATTCCGCCCAGATCAACGTGCCATGCGTTTCTTTCAAAAACAGGCTTCCGAATACCAATGTGATACCGGCCACGATCATTGGATAGTACAGGCCAGCATAGATGTTGCCTGTGCGCGCGCACAGCGACAGTCCAATAAGCGGCAGTAATCCCCCAAAGACGCCGTTGCCTATGTGATATGGAAGTGAGAGGGACGTGTAGCGTATCTTTGCCGGGAACGCTTCCACCAGATACGCCGCGATTGGCCCGTAAATCATGCAAACGAAAATTACCTGCACGAAGACAAGGAATACCAGCTTGGGAACATTGGGATTGCTCGCTTCCTTGGCGGGAACCAATTTCCCAGTAACTGAGTCGATGGTTTGCGGTGTAAGGCTGATGGCGCCGGTCACCTTATTTTTCGCCGACGTTAGCCCAACCACGTTGTTGCCTGCGGCCGCCTGCATGGAATGGTAGATGGGTATGTAGCTGATAATCGCCAAAAGACACGCCGCCATCATCAGCCATTTTCTGCCAATGCGATCGGAGAGCGCACCAAACACCGTGAAAAACGGCATGGAGACCAGCAGCGCTAGGGCCACGATAATATTGGAAGTTTTCGCATTCACCTTGAGCACCGACTGAAGGTAAAACAATGCGTAAAACTGCCCCGTATACCAGATGACGCCCTGACCCGCAGTCGCTCCAAACAGGGAAATCAGCACACGCTTCAGATTGGCCCATACGGTGAACGCTTCGGTCAGTGGCCTTGCCGATGTCATGCCAGCGCTCTTAAGCTGCGAAAAAATCGGCGATTCCTTCATCTTCAGCCGGATGTAAAGTGAAATGCTGACCAGCACGATGGACAGCAGGAACGGAATGCGCCAGCCCCAGTCCTTAAACTGATCCGCGGTCATCGACGATTGCGTGCCCAGCACTACCAACAGGGAAACGAAAAGCCCGAGCGTTGCGGTGATCTGAATAAAGCTGGTGTAATACCCGCGCTTGTTGTCGGGCACGTGCTCAGCCACATAAACGGCGGCGCCACCATATTCGCCACCGAGCGCCAAGCCTTGCAAAACACGAATCAGCAACAGGGTAATTGGTGCGAACCAGCCTGCCGTTTTGAACGATGGCAGCAACCCGATCACCGCCGTAGCCCCGCCCATGATGCTGAGCGTTACGAGAAACGCATACTTGCGTCCCACCAGATCGCCGATGCGCCCAAAGAACAACGCGCCAAACGGGCGTACCAGAAAGCCCACGGCGAAGGTAGCTAAATAGGCGATGTAGGCAAAAGTTTCGTTCCCAGGTGGGTAGAATTTGGGCGAAAGGATCGCCGCCAAACTTCCAAAGATATAGAAGTCGTACCACTCGATCATAGTGCCGACAGCAGACGCCCCAATGACGCGTGAAATGCTGTAATTGGGGCTGACTCCCTGCACCACCTGCCCGCCACTCGCCATATCGTTGCCCCCTGATAGAGCCTCGAGTTGCTTCCTGTCCTTAGGAGGACCTCGCGCTTGGAAATTGACCTGACCGCGCGGTAGGACCGTCAGCGTGTCGCCGCGCCAATCCCATCCATCGGCTGAGACGGACACACGTTGCCCATAAAGAACAGGGAATCCACCCGTTCATATATGGGCCGCACTTCAATGTCAAGTTACGGTTTTGTAAAAGCCCTTCGCCCAACGCACGTTACGGTGTCAGGAAAAGTTGTTTGAGCTGATCTAGATCGACTGCCGCGGCATCGGATACCGCGCAAAAAGACAGGCCGTCCTTCTGCCACGCCGTCCAGTGGTATCCCTGAATCCCTCCGGAACCACTCCACGACACCGCGGGCTCAGCCTTTGCCACGAATACATTCACGATGTGCTTGCGCCGGCCGTATACCAGTGCGGCCACCGTGCGCCCGTCGATCACGTCCAGGCGTCCGCCGATTAATGGGAACCCCGCGTCCGCAAAATCTCGCACCGGGGGCGCGAACGTAAGTCTGCCGTCGAACCACGGCTTCACCGTGTGCTGATCGGTGGAGACCACGTCGGCCAAATGGCCCGGTTGCATCGAGCGCAGATGTGCATCAACCACAGCCGCGGCCAGCGTTTGCTGGTAAGCAGGATGATTCGCCCCGTCCCACTGCCGCCACCCCAGAATCGCAGCGAGCAGCAGTGCAGCGGCAAGAGCCAGCCATTGCCAAGGCGTTGACGATGTGGAACTCGAACTAGGCGTAGCTGCTAGCAATTTTGGTAACGAGCTTTGTATTTTGCTGCGCAGGCTGGCGGGCGCGCGTTCGTACAGTTGTGCCTGCGACAAGGCATTACGCAGCTTCTCGCTGACAGCTAGTTGCCTTTCGCAATCCGGGCACGTCTCCAAATGGCGCTCAAACTCGGCCGCGCCCATCGCATCCAGTTCGTTATCCAGATAAGCGTGCAACCGCGTTTGCGAGAGCTCACAAGTCATGGTGAGCCTCCTTGCTCGCCGGTGCGGTCAGGAACTGTCGCAATTGTTGACGAGCCCGAGCCAGCCCAGACATTACCGTGCCGATGGGCCGCGAGGTGATGGCCGCAATTTCTTTGTACGAGCACCCGTCCAGTTCGCGCAGCACCAAGATTTCCCGGAAATGCGTTGGCAATTGTTCCAGGCCGCGTCGCAGCGCGTCTCGATCAGAATTTGCCATCGCCAGCGATTCCGGAGTTTCCTTTTCTTGCGGCATTGCCAGTTCATCCAATTCCGTCATGTCTTCCGCCACGCGATTTTTCTTCAGCCACGTGTAGCAGCAGTTGCGCACAATCTGCAAAAGCCACGCCCGCGCGTCGCCCGAATGGAACGTACCAAAGAAGCGGTAGGCGCGCAGCATCGCTTCCTGCGTCACGTCTTCCGCTTCCGTGCGCCCGTGCAAAATCCATCGCGCCAGATTGTAGGCAGCGTCGAGATGCGGCACTACAGCCGCCTCGAAGCGAGTCCGCTCTTCCTGCTGCAACACGTCCAGACCCCTTATCTCTCCACACTACGGTAACTGCGGCAGGGCCGAGTTTATTCCCTTTGCAACCAACTTTCTTGAAAAAAAGTTTCCTGCGCGGAAGGGAATAAACGCCGCACAGGCATGGTCTTGCACATTGAACACGTCCACAGTGGCGCGAGTTCGTGCTCTCTCTTCGGGCTCGCGCCACAAAAAAATGGGGCCTGTATGACTTGGTGTTCGAGCGGAAAGCGAATGGAGGAAGCGAATGTCACATAACAAAAAAGATGAAATTCAGGTTGACCATAATCACGACGGAGTCGATCGCCGCGGATTCCTGAAATGTATGGCGTGGGCCGGCACCGGCACCATCTGCCTGATGTCCGGTGGAGTGTTGAAATCCTACAGCCTCAGCCGCCTTGCAGAACTGGACCCCTCGCAGATGAAAGGCGAACTGAGCTTCGCGCAGATCAGCGACAGCCACATGGGATTCAACAAGGCGGCCAATCCGGACGTAGTCGCAACATTGAAAGCCGCCGTCGCCAAAATCAATGCGCTGCCAACTCCACCGGAATTCCTGCTGCACACCGGTGATATCAGCCATCTCGCCAAGCCCGAGGAATTCGACACCGTTGATCAGATCCTGAAAGGCGCTGTGGCCAAGGACGTTTTCTTCGTACCCGGCGAGCACGATTTCGTTGGCGACGATGGTCAGCAGTATCGCGAGCGTTACGCCAAGGGCAGCAAAGGTGCTGGCTGGTACAGCTTCGACAAAAAGGGTGTCCACTTTGTCGGCCTTGTAAATGTCCAGAACCTAAAAGCTGGCGGACTCGGTTCACTCGGGCCCGATCAGCTTGAGTGGCTCGAAGACGATGTGAAAAGTCTAGGTAGCAGCACGCCAGTCATCGTCTTCGCCCACATTCCGCTCTGGTCGATTTATCCCGACTGGGGTTGGGGCACGGAAGACAGCGCCCAGGCGCTTTCCTATTTGAAGCGTTTCGGGTCCGTCACTGTGCTCAACGGCCACATCCACCAGACCATGCAAAAAGTCGAAGGCAACGTCACCTTTCACACCGCCGCGTCCACCGCGTTTCCTCAGCCCGAGCCGGGCAAAGCCGATTCACCTGGTCCGATGAAAGTGCCCGCGGAACAATTGCGCCGCTTGCTCGGCGTAACCGACGTGAACTTCGTTCGCGGCAAGCATGCGGTAGCAATCGTCGATTCGAAGTTGAGTCAGCCGGATCAAGTCAGTCAAGAAACCCAACCAAGTACCTATTGATAGAAATAAAGGAGAAACAGTCATGAACTGGTACAGAAACTTAGCATGTGTAGCATTTGTTGTGTCCTCGGGAATGGCCGTTGCTGCGGCAACAAAAAGTGCGCCGGGCACCGAGCCTAACGCTCCGGCCGCCAGCGCCATCGACGTAAAAATCGACAATTTCACCTTCGCGCCAGGCACCATCACCGTGCCCAAAGGCACCACCGTAAACTGGACGAATCGCGACGATATTCCACACACCGTGGTTGCCGAAGACAAGTCCACCTTCAAATCCAAGGCCTTGGACACCGACGACAAATTTTCCTACACCTTCGACAAGTCCGGCACTTACTCCTACTTCTGCTCGCTGCATCCCAAGATGACCGCGAAAGTCGTCGTCCAATAATCATGCACTCCGTGAATCCCTTCGATTGGAGAACCGTGCTGCTCGCCAAACACGCGCAGCACGTGGTTCTCATCCATTTTCCGATCGCCCTGTACCTGGTAGCAGTAGGTGGTGACCTGTTTGCGCGAGTCACCAAGCGCGGCGGACTAGCCGACTTCATCTATTGGAACTTAACGATTGCCGCTATTTTTACTTTGCCGGTTGTGGCTACGGGACTGTTCGCGTGGCAGTGGCAATTAGAAGGGCAGAAGCTGAAAGGCCTCTTGCTGTATCACCTGGTTTTGGCGCTTACCACCACAGTATTTGTTTGGCTGACGTGGTGGCTTTATATTCGCGCCCGGCGTAAAGTGCCGAGCCAACTGCCTGCTTGGGGATTGCCCTTTGAGATCGTCGGTGCCGTGCTGATCGTTTTGACGGCGCATCTCGGCGGATTTCTCAGCGGCGTTAACGGTACGCCCTAGTTTCTTGAATGCTTCAAGGTGAAGTTTTTCGCCGAAACGGGACTGGCGGTCGAGGGCTTGCCTAACTGGCAAGTCCCGCGAGAGTCTCGGCAAGAATAAGCACGCCGCGCCCGATATCGGCGGTCGACGCGAACTCGTCGGGACGATGACTGTAGCCGTTGCGGCACGGTATGAACAACATCCCCGTTGGCGCGATGCGCGACATAAACAGGGAATCATGATACGCGCGGCTCACCATCGTTTGATACGGCAAATTGTGTTTGCGCGCGGCCTGCATCAGCGCATCGGTTACAACCGAAGCGCAACTAGCAGGCGCATCAGCGTTCACGGTGTGGAATTGCACCGAGACGCCGCGACTCTCGGCAACCTGCCGTGCCTTTTCCCTGATGGACTGCAACACTCTGTCACGCCGCGTGAGTTCCGTGTCGCGCAGATCGAGCGTCAGTTTCACCCGACTCGGTATGCTATTCACCGCTCCAGGAAATACCTCGCAGATTCCAACCGTGGCCACGGTGTCAGTCGATCCACTCGCCCGCGCCGCTTGTTCCGCCGCCAGAATAATTTCCGACGCCGCACACAGCGCATCTTTTCGCCCGGGCATTAACATGCCTCCAGCGTGGCCTCCCGCGCCTTCGATGTGCACTTCCAAACTGGCAGGCGCTGCAATGCTCGCAACAATGCCGAGCGGAATTTTCGCCTGCTCCAAAAGCGGGCCTTGCTCGATATGCAGTTCCACGAAGGCGTGATAGTACGCAGCGGCCAGTCGCACAGAATCGAGATCCTCCGGCATTCCCGCGTTTTGCAGCGTGTCCACCAGAGTTTGCCCTACGTTGTCCTTCAACTGCCGCGCGGCTTCCGGCGAAAGTGTTCCAGATAGCACGCGACTTCCCAAGCAACCGATGCCAAATCGAGTCGGCTCCTCGGAAGTAAAAAGTATGAGTTCGATCGCTCGCTTGGGCTGAAAACCGCTGCGCTGCAGCGCGCGAATGGCTTCCAGGCCGCCGAGCACCCCCACCACGCCGTCATATTTTCCTGCGTTGGGAATTGCGTCGATGTGCGAACCAGTCGCAACCGCGGCAGCGTTCGAATCCGTGCCAGTCCATCGAAAAAATGTATTGCCGATGGCATCCTGCCGAATAATTAGCCCTGCTTCCGTGCATTTTTTGTTCAGCCAAGCGCGTGCTTCCAAATCCTCCGCGGTAAAAACAATACGCGTAACGGCAGGAGGCTCAGCATCCGAGATGAGCGCGAGTTCATCAATCTCGGCCTGCAAGCGCTCCTGGTCAATCGCCAGACTCACGGCTTTACGCCTGCCAGTGGGTGACGATTAAAATCTTTGTAGATCAAATATTTTGCCGGCACTTTCCCGATCGCGCCAAACCATTGCGGACACCACGGGCCCATCCACATGAAATCTCCTGCCGTAACCGGATACCAGCAGTCGCCGAGCCGGTAAATTCCGCCCCCTTCCAACATCATCAGGCCGTGTTCCATCACGTGCATTTCCACCATGCTGAGCGCGGCTCCAGGCTGGTACACCATGGTGTTCACCGCAAAATCAAACGATGGATGATCTGGCAAAAGGCACTTCACCTGAAGCGCCGGGTCGTCGCCCAACGCGGTGGACGGAATATTTTCTTCACTGCTCACCAGGAGTTTTGGAGGCTCCATGGTCGCCGTCGGTACATATTTTTTCTCGATGACCATGGCCAGCGTTTTTTCCCGCGAAATGATGCGGTGTGCTGTGCCCGCGGGAAGATACACAAATCCATGTGGCACCAGGCGGTGCTCTTTACCCGCGACGTTGATTTGCACCGAGCCATCGGTAACATACAAAAATCGCTGTGCCGGTGTCTCTGCCAGTTCGCCACCGCTCTCGAATTCTGCTGTGTATTGCGTGAACCCTGCTCCCAGCGCCGGACTGATGTGCACGATCGCCGAAACCGCTTTCATTCCCGGAAACGTAGTGCGCACAAATGTGTCCGGCGTAAGCAGAAGATGATTTGGCTGCTGCGCGCTGCGGGTATGCCCCAAATTATGCACGGCGAGTCCTCGTTAGAAATTCAGATGATGTGGCAAGTTGGTCCAGCAAGTGCACGCCGCACTGCAGAGCTTTTGCGACGTCCTCCACCAGTACGGATTCCTTAGGATTGTGGCTAATTCCACCGGGAGAACGAAGAAAAATCATCGCCGCTGGCACCTTTTCAGCAAGGATCATCGCATCGTGTCCCGCTCCGCTCACCATCGTGTGTGGTGTAATGCCGCAACGCGAGACAGCTGTCTCGATTTCGTGCGTTAGAAAAGTGTCCATCGCCGTGGCTGGTTGAACCAGCGTGGTTGTCGACGTCAGTGTCACGTGGCGGCGCTCGGCGATCTCCTGTGCGCGATGCAGAATATTTTTGATGCTTAGCTCGCGTTGCGCGTCCGAACCGTGGCGGACGTCAAGCGTAGCGCGACATTGCCCCGCGATGATATTGGTGGCGCCAGGCTTGGCCTCCAGCACGCCGACAGTCGCCACCAGTCCCGCTGTTTCCTGCGCTTCTTTCTCTACGGCCATCGCCCACTCCGCAGCGGCCACCAGCGCGTCGCGGCGCAAACTCATTGGCGTTGTGCCGGCATGATTCGCTGCGCCGGTGAAGAACAGTTCCATGCGCGTTTGCCCAGCGATTGCTTCCACAATGCCCAGCGGAAGTTCACGATTTTCTAGCACCGGTCCCTGCTCGATGTGAAACTCGACATACCCCAGGACTCCATCATCCAGTGTCGCATCAGGAATCGCCGCGAGTTCCAATCCAAATGCGAAAATAGCTTCGTGCACCGAGATGCCATTAGCGTCGCAACGGTTCAACAAAGTTTCATCAAGCCGGCCGACCAGCGCGCGACTGCCAATAAACGGAACGCCGAAGCGCACTCCTTCTTCTTCAGAAAAGCAGACAACTTCGATGGCGAATGGAAGACGGCGTCCTTCAAGCGACGAGATCAACCCGAGCGCGAGCACCACTCCCAAAATTCCGTCGTAGGCCCCGGCATCGGGAACGGTATCCAGATGCGAACCGAGAATTATCCTGCGTGCAGCGCCATCCGCGCCGGGATACACACCACGCAGATTCCCGGCGGCGTCGGTGTGCACCTCGAGCCCCAACGCACACATCCAGAGTTCGACTTGCCGGTAGCAATCCCGCATCGGCGCCGACAGAAATGTTCTGCAGATACGCGGCGGATCTTCCGTGAAGCGCGCCAAAGCTCGGCAGCGGGCGATCACTTCCTGTGCGCGCGAGAGATGCGTTGCCGTCTGATGTGCCGCCATTCAGCGCTCGCGGCGAACGCGCGCCTCGATGGTTCCGTGTGGTTCATCGGTCGGCACGAAGATATGGTTGGGATTGTCTTGCCCGAATCGCGACAAATCGACCCGCAAACAATGCTTGTTGGGCATGTCTAGGGTAATTTCAGAAATTTCCGCGCAAGCAGCGAACGCGCTTTCCGCCATTGCATACAATGTGTGCTGCACCGATTTGCTTTTGTGCGAGGCAAAGGTGTTGAGCAGCGCTTCACGAATCGACCGACGCACCGAGTTGAACCCAATCTGCGTCGAAGAATAGATCCAGTTTGCCCGCAAGGACGTTCCAAACAGCCGGTCGCTCGTCTCCGGCAAAGTCGTGAGTGGATCGTGAATGTATCCCTCAAAAGCCGAGTCTGCCGTCTTCATAATGACCAGATCCGCCAGCCCAGATTCGATGTGAACCTTTTCATCACGCTTGCGCGAAACGCGCGTCGTTTGCAATTCGCTTCCCGCTTGCACAAACGTAGCGGACTGCGGTTTTCCGCCGGTCATCAAATGCTGCCACGACTTTTCCTGAATCGTCACCTCCGCAGCGGAGACTTGCGGATTGTTGGATAGCAAGTGCTCGATCAGTTCCTGCGCGAATTCTTCCATGCACGTCGCCGAAGATTTTCGCGCCAGCCAATACACGGTGTTTTTCATCGTGTCAGTAGGCAGAATCTTGCTGTTGTCGCCTTCCGAAAAGCAGCTCAGGAAATCGCCCTGCAACAAAACTTCGACGCTCCACTCCTGAAATTCGTGAACTGCCGCATGGCGATCGACGCGCACCACCCGGACCCGTGATTTGCCGTACCGGTTTTCCGCCAGAATCGCCATCGCGTCAGCTTCCTCGATATGTCGTGTAACCGTTGGGGCTCAGCAGCAGCGGAATATGAAAGTGCGATTCGCCGCTGCGCACGTCAAACGTAATTTCCACCACCGGATACAAGCCCAGCACATTTTGGTTCGCAAAATACGCATCGGTGTTGAACACCAATCGATAACGCCCCGCCGCCAACACATGATATTCCGGCAGCAGCTGTTTGCAGCGGCCATCGCCATCCGTCTGCGAAGAACCCAGAGCGTGCCACTCACTGCCCGATTGCTGCTCCAGGCAAACAGGCACTCCGACCGCCGGCACGCCCAGTGCCGTGTCAAGAACATGCGTTGAAATGCGACTTACTCCGTCAGCCATTTTTTCACTCGAATCTGAACAATCTGTCGCTGCTGTTCTGCGACTTCATGTAGTTCCGCTGCATCATCATTTCCCAGCCGGCGTTGCAGATTCTCAAGAATATCCGGAGCCGATTTTCCCGAGGCGCAAATGATAAAAATCCGCCCAAACTTCCGTTCATATTCCCGATTGCCTTCCGCCAATGCGTGTTTCACTGCTTCCGAACTCTCTGTGGCACCGCTTTGTTCTTGCGCGGACCACTGTTGCGATTGGGCAGAAGATTCCACATGACTGCGCGTTTCGCCAATTCGCGGATGACTCTGAAACGCTTCCAGCCAGTCCGCCGTGCTCAACGCTAGCCAGATTCTATCGGAAGTTGCCAGCAGAGTGGCAACATCTTCGAACGGTCGCTGCGCCGCCATTTGCCGCGCCCACGCTCGCGAGCCGCAGCAGGGAAGTATTTCCTCGGCCGCTGTGGCTGCAGGCAATTGATTCCATCGCGCCAGAATGCTGTTCTCACTCACGACGAAATCCGGGCGCCAGACAGCGATGATAGGAACTCGCGCAAAAGGTTGCCCAGAACCACGGAACGGTATCGCGCCGAGGAGCGAATATCGTCGATTGGCTGAACTTCGTGCTGCAAAATTCGTTTGGCGTTCTCGAAAGTGGCGTCGCTTGCGACCTGGTTGCTCAACGCGGCCTCCGTCTTGTAGAGACGAAGCGGGATCGGCCCGACGCTGCCCGCAGCAAGCCGCACACTTTCGATTGTTCCGTCCACGACGCGGCCTACACCAGCAAGAAATACTTTAGAAATTGCCTGTGCGCTACGCGCTCCGACCTTTTTCGAATAAGCCACGCAATTCGGAAATTCCCGGCGCAAGCAGACCGTCTGGATCAATTCATCCGGCCCCAGCAGAGACTTCTTATAGCCTGTATGAAACGTCCGATACGGGATGCGCCGCTCGCCACGCGCTGACACGAGAATCAAATCCGCATCGTAAGCAAGCAACACCGGAAGGGAATCGCCCGCAGGCGAAGCATTCGCGATGTTCCCTCCAAGTGTTCCGCGATTCTGATTAGCAATTCCGCCAGTCCACGCAGCCGAACGTGTCAGCAATGAAAATTCGTTAGCCACGACCGGATGCTGCCGCAAATCCGTATAAGTACAAGCAGCCCCGATGCGAATCTCCGCCGGTTCGACCGAGATCCCGCGCATTTCTGGATAAGAAAAGACGCTGACTAATTTGCGGCCAAGCAATTTCCCCGCAGCGTAAAGCACCATCACATCCGTGCCGCCTGCAATCGGCATCCACTCGCCGGGATTGTTCGCCATCAACGCCAGAGCGTCGCCCAGACTCCTGGGCACCACCAACTCATACTCGGCAGGATTTGCTCTCATTTCTTTGACGCCTCATGAGTAGCACCCGCAGCTTTGGCAACCGCTTCGAAAATCTGCAAATATCCAGTGCAGCGGCACAAATTACCCGAAAGCCCCTCGCGAATTTGCCCCAGCGAAGGCGTCGCATTTTTATCCAACAAATGCACCGCGGCAAGAATCATTCCAGGCGTGCAGATGCCGCATTGCGCCGCACCACATTCCAAAAACGCTTGCTGCAGCGGATGCAGGCGCTCATCGTGCGCCAGGCCTTCGATTGTAAGAATGTTTGCGCCGTTGGCCTGCAGCACCGGGATCAAACAACTATTTACCAGCGCGCCATTCATCAAAACAGAACAGGAGCCGCATTCGCCCTCCCCGCAACCTTCCTTGGTGCCGGTCAACTCCAAGCTTTCGCGCAGCACGTCCAGTAGTCGTTCCATCGGCAGCGCACGAACAATTCTCGTCGCGCCATTCACTCTCATCTGAATTTCAACCGGTTGAATTTCGGCAAGCGGAATCAATGAGACGCTCCGGTGGGCACGCCATCAAGCTTCGAATTCTTGTCAGGATGCATAACTTCCAGAATATCTTCAGGCAGCAGCGGAACCGAATTGAACTCCACTCCCAATGCATTAACGATCGCGTTGATAATCGCGGGTGCCGGGCCATCCATCGGCAACTCGCCAATCCCTTTCGCGCCATACGCGCCGTACGGATTGCCAAGCTCTTCGAAAATGACTTCAATCGGCGGCAAGTCACACGAAGCCGGCATGATGTAGTTGGTCATCTGGCCATTCACCATGCGCCCCTTTTGCCAAATCACTTTTTCGTACAGCGCGAAACCAATTCCTTGCGCCACTCCGCCGATGATTTGCCCGCTGGCCAGCATCGGATGCAAAACTTTCCCAATCTCTTGCAACGCCACAAAGTTTTCCACCTTCGCCGCGTAGGTAGTCAGATCCACGGAAACTTCCGCGACGTAAACCGCCCAGGCATACGCCGCGTACGCCTCCCCTTTATATTTCACGTCGTCCCAGAAAATTCCCGGTGGCGCATTGTACCGAGCCAGCGAACGAAGCACGCCCTTCTCGACAATATGCTCGCGGCAAGCTTCCGCGAATTCCGCGCCTGTGTACGATTCCTTCAGCGCACCACTTAATTGCAATTTTTGTTTAAGACCAATCGCAGCGGAACGAATCAGATTGCCAATCACCATGGCCGTACGCGAAGCGACCGTCGGGCCGCTATTCGGCACCAGTGTCGTGTCTGGTTGCGCGATGCTTACT